>WFRY01000183.1 GCA_015486315.1 Desulfobulbaceae bacterium | reverse complement strand
GCATTCCTCGGAGTCTACGCTTACCTGACCTTGAACGAAAATCCTCATTTCTGGACAGACACTAACTAAAAGTTACCAGTGAAGGTTATTTGAAAAACCGCGCTGCTTGTTTTCCAGTGAATACCATTGTTATGCATTAAGTTTTATGGTACAGTGAAGCGTACATGTTCACATAGGAGGAATATTATGAATACTGTTACATATACTGCTGCAAGGGGTAATTTAGCAAAAACAATGACTCAAGTGTGTGATGATCATTCTCCCGTCATTATAACTCGGAAAACTGCCCAGCCTGTTATTATGATGTCTCTTGAAGATTATGAAGCACTTGAAGAAACGGCCTATTTATTAAGAAGCCCCAAAAATGCTCGACGCCTTCTTGAGTCTATTACAGAACTCGAATCTGGTAAAGGAGTTGAGCGAGAACTTTTAAAGTGAAGCTTATTTTTTCAGAAAAGGCTTGGAAGGACTACCTTTACTGGCAGCGTACGGATAAAAAAACACTAAAACGAATCAACCGTCTTATTCGTGATATTCAACGTATGCCATATGAAGGAATAGGTAAACCTGAGCCCTTAAAGCATGGTCTCTCCGGTTATTGGTCTCGTCGAATCACAGATGAACATCGTATTGTATATAAAGCGGAAGACAGTGCTGTTTTAATTGCTCAACTCCGATACCATTATTAACTAAATATGCTACTTATGGACTATTAAAAGGTGTTGAAAAGAATCTGCAAAGAGCCAACAAAAACAGTGATATAAAGCACAAAAGCCTCTATAATGGTTAAAAATCCTAACCAGGGAAAATTCAACCAAAACGGAGGCTTTTATGCATTACAAGAATATCAAGCTCCTTGTCAGAAAACAACTGAAAAAACAATATGTAAACTGGCGCCTCCTGAGCAAGAAGGAAAAAAAAGAAGTCTCCCGCGAGGTGTTGGCAGAGGTTACCGCTGAATATGATTTCAAAAGCGATATCACTGCATCACCTTCAGAATTGTTAGGTATCGAACAACAGGTTACGACTACAGGCATAATCCCTCTTGACAAGATGGCCAAATTTGTCGAAATGATAAATAAAAACAATATCATAAGGTTTGTCGGTTATAAACGTTCCCCCCTATATATTAAGGATGAGGAACTGCGATACATTGACGAGCTGATTGATAATAGGATCATCAATCGATTATTGGCATACGATGGTTATAGTCCGGCCATGCGTGATCTTTTTCCCGTCAATCTGTTTCGTGCTGAACTGCTCAAGGCAATCAAGTATCCGGAGATCAGTTACCGCAAATTCTGTACAGAAGAATATTTGGGCATGGATCGTAAACAGAATCGTGTCTTCTGTGGGTTACCATTGAATCGGAAAGAGATGATCGATCATACTCAGTTGAGTAAATTCCGTACCTCTCTTACGTTTGCCCAGCAGGTGAACCTACTGATATATATCCTCTATCATTTCAAGCAGTCCGGGCTTCTTGGCGACAATATCCTACATGGAATTGATTCAACGGAACTGGCAAGTGATTATTGCAAACTTCCTCTTGCCACCCTTGACATAAAGGGCAAGAAAATACGCGTTTACAATGACATTGACTGTGACTGCGGCAAGCGGCGTAACAAACGGGATAAATCAGTCTATGTCATCGGCTATCGATTGCATACCCTGACTGCCATTGATGCCGAAACCGGCCACAGTTTTCCAATCGTCTCTCTACTGGCCCCGGCAAATCATCATGACAGTCACTTTTTTCCATTTCTGGTCAATCTGGCACAGGCAATGGGTATTGACCTGCAGCTCATCACCGCTGACGAAGCCTATCATGATAAAGATGGCACCCTGTTTCAGGAGACAGGGGTAACTGTAACAACGCCGCCTTTATCAACGGTCTTGTTACCGCAATACACTCACAATGAGACAGGCGCTGTCTTTTGTAATGAATCCTGTTCGATTCCTATGCAACACCTTGGTGTTACAGAACAAGTCCATGAGTATAAATGCAGTGCGGATGCAGGAGAATGCACTTTCTCCCAGTCTTGTCCACAATACCGTTTCATCCCGGTTGACCGTGGATTATTTCAGCGAGTTCCTTATCATGCTGGGGGAATACGTAACGCCCATGATATTCGAAAAAACTGTGAGCGGCCGTTTAATCTTCTGAAGAACCAGACCGGCCTTGAAACCGTTCGTGTACGAAGTCAACGGGCTACCATGGCCCGTTGTACACTTGGTTCTATTGCAGTATTATTGATAAAGATGGCCGGTTTCCGGAAGAAACAGTCAACTGACAGGCCGGAACAGGCAACGATTTTTAAAGAGAAACAAGCAGCGTAATCTGCTTAATATATTGATATAAAAATAAATAATCTAAATAAGTATCTTCGTGTGCATTTTTTTTGCTAAACTTGACAGTCGACTCACCAAACACAGGAACGATTCTCAATAGCTTGAGAAAGTTCAAAAATTCTTCTGGTAAGTTCCAGACTTCAAGCCTCGGCAAGGAAAGCTAAACGAAAAAAATGCTGATTTTTCAGCCCGAAATTACTGAAAACTGATTTTGGAGCGTACTTTTCAACACCCTTAAGAAGGCCTATAACGATGCCGGGGCATCGGTTGCCATCCGCCAGGTGGTTTATCTCCACCTAGGGCCAGATTTTAAACGACCAGACCTGGTAACACCGTTCTTTCTCCTTTTTCCAGGGGCCGCTCTTCCGAAGAGAGCGGCTCCTTCTTTTGTACGCATATACCAGAAGCCATGGAAGCTTCCACCCGGGTGTAAAAAAAATACCCACCTACCCGCTCCGCCTTCTGCAATAAATGTCCTTGACGGACGACAGTATTTTTTTTATTGTTATTACGAAGGTTTTTAAACCTTGTGCCCTGTGGCATGTACCCGGGACGACAGTCTGGCTGCTCAAAAGATACAATATAACGGAATTATTTTTTTGGGCAAGACGTTGAATCTCTTTCATTGATTCAATGCTAGTTCACCTCCTCCCCATCTCCTTCCCCCGCACCGGACATCAAGGACGAATACCCTTGTCTTCTCCCTGCAATGCAGGAATTTGCGTTAAGCAGCACCCACTTTTCATAACCAGTACGGCTGGACCAGGTTTTTTGCGCTTCAGCCACAACAGATAAGGAAAATACCTCACAGCGGCATGGCTTGTCCTGTGCTGGGTGGGAATTTCAGATAAATGAACATGAAGCATCTGACAGGCTGACAGGCAACCGAAACATAGTATCCTGACCCACTCCCCGGGAGGAAGGTAATGACTCGCAGGAATCCCTGTTGTACGTTTCTCTGGACGACACTGCTTTCTGCAGTGTCAGTGTTTCTCTTTCCCCCCGCCATCCTGGCGCTTGATCTCTCCTTTTCCCAGGGAGGAGTGGTGATAACCGGCGGTGCCGACTACGTCCTCAAAAACGCCACACCCGATGATAAAATCTATGATGCCCGCATCTGGTGTCAGCTCGCCTCCGGGGACAGCCTCCCCACCCTCACCACCGTAACCACCAACCTGCGCCTGTCAGCAGATGATACCGACGTCGGCCCGGCAACGGTGCAGACCTTTGCCCCGGCCGACTGGACGCAAAGCCCTTCCGGATATTACATTGACCTGGACGATGCACTCTTCACCATGCCCCTGCCTGGCAGCAGTGGTGACAATCTCCACACCGACAGCTATTATCTTTCCGCCTATGTCAAAGGCGACAAGTTCCCCACGGAATCGGACCTCTTCAACAACCGGGCAGACAGTACCGCCTTTCAATACACTGTCTATTCCGGATCCCTGGTCTATGACCGGGATACCTATGCAATCAATGGTCTGACCCGGGCAACATCTTCGGTTTGCAGCGGTGACACCTATCTCTCCGCTGTCAGCGGCAACTGGACAAGCTCCTGGTGGAATGATAACTTTGCCCTGCCCAGCCTCTGTGCCGCCTCAGGTGCCGCATCCGATGGATACTCCACTGACCTGACCGTGATCCGTGATGTTGCCATGGCCGCAATGCCTCCTCAGCCCGCGGATCCACGCTGGGTTATCAAGGGGCAGGTACCGGAGAACCTCCGCCTTGAAAATATCCGGGTTGAATGTGAAGGATCACCGCCCAGAAATCTGACCCTGACCACCCGCCTGCTCAACCGGGACAACAGTGATTACCAGGTCGCCGTATTTACGGAAACATTGACCCCGGTCTGGCTCCCGGACACAGCCGGCCAACGGTATTATTTTCTCCACACCCCCGACTTTCCCCTGCCCGCTGCCGGCAGCTCGGCAGACAATCTGCAGACCGCCACCTACCGGGTGAGCACAACGGCTGAGTCCATTGCTGACGCCTTCAGTCCCAACAACATGCTGGCAACCAATGATTACGGCTATACCGTGTACTCGGGCCTGCTCTATTTCAACGATGTGGAGACGCTGTTTTCCAGTATTGACGTTGGCGTCCCGCTGTTATGCGGAACCATTTTTGAAGACAATGTCAGACTCGATGCAGTCAGCGGAACCTGGGATGACCTGTCGGAGAGCTATCCCGTGGCCGCAAGCGGACTCTGTGCGGAAAAGCAGGACAACAGCGATGGGTACAGCGTTGATCTGCACCTGCTCTCCGGACAGGCCGACCTGGGCACCCTGGAAGCCACAGTGGCCGGGCTGCCGGTCCGGTTTTCCCAGACCACCCTGGATACGTCCGGCGGAACCTTTACCAGTGCCACCGTAACCCTGCCCGAAGAGATCTCGGCCCATGGGGAAGACAACGGGCTCATCGATCCCCTGGGAACAGGGCGGATCGACTTCAGCGGACAGACCTTTTCCCAAAACCTGGAACAGGTCACCCTGTCAACCTTTGTTTCGTATCTGCACAGCTATGGCCTGCCCTTTTACCTGCGCAGTTCGGCCATTCGATTACCCCTGGAGAACAGCGGCAACGGCATGACGCTGCTGCAGCCATTTCCGGTCTATGTGCACCAGGAGGCTGAGGACGCCCTTGCGCCGGCAGATCCGCGAACGTCGTTTCCGGCAAATGATATTATCTTTCATCAGCCCAGCACCACGGCGTCAAACAGTATTTCCCTGGACCAGGATGGTCTTTCGGGCATCCTCTATTTTCAGGGTGACAGCGGCAGCCTGCAGACGGCCTTTCCCAGGGCGCAACTGGACTTTGACAATCTCACCATTTACCTGCAGGAAAGCGCAATATCCGGTGGTGTGCTCAGCAACGTGAGTTTGACCATGGAATTTGGCCGCAGCTGCCGGGGACCGGAATGCAGCGGCAACACCTATCAAAGCAGGTGGTACCAGGTAAGCGTACCCCAGGTCAAGGTGCATGCAGACGGAACCTTTGGCGCCAGGTTCACCGACCTGGGCCCCTCTCTGGACAGCTCCCTTACCGACACGGGTGAAGATTCCGTTGAGTGGGGTGTCTTTCCCCTCCAGGACAACAACGGTACCCCGGTCCAGCTGCCCGGCACCTATATCCGCCGGGACCGCAACCACAACGGGGCCTTTCTTGTGCCGGGCTTTATCATGCCCCGCACCGCCGACACCCTGGCCGTGCCGCTTCGCCTGGGCCAGGTCCTGCTCGGTTCCTACCTGTTCAATGACCCGACCGAGCCCGGAATTTTCCAGCCCCTGCACGACCCGGAGGACCCAACGGCAACCCGGGGAGACGGTATCTTTGCCGGACTCAACCTGGGTCCGGAACACTACACCACCCTTGTTGAAGGCACGGGACAGCTCCTGGATAACCAGACCAGTATCCGTTTCTTTGACGCAGAAAGCTTTCCCTCCCATACCCCCTTAAACGATGGGGACGGGGTAAAATATGTGCTGCGTCCCGGCGGTCTTACCGGGGTTTTCAATACCGGCGTCGTTTCTTCCACACCACTTAAGATCAATGTGTACGGCTATACCTTTACCTTTGACCGCTTTGCCTTTGCCCAGGATCGCAACCAGCTGGACAGCAACACTTTTATCGACGGCAGCCTTGCCCTGGCGACCGGCCCGGTGGCCAACGACATCTCCGGGAACCAGCAGGACTTCAAGGTCTCCTTTGTCAACCTTGACCTCACCTGTGACGGCAACCTGGGATCCGGCCAGGTCGACTCCCAGGCCGAACCGACCTGGCCGGCCTGCGACGACGCTGGTGAACATAAGGCCTGCCAGACCCTCATGTACTGGAACATGCCGGTACTGCTCACGGGCATAGACTTTACCTATCCACCGGATCAGGCAGCGGCAAATGATACCTGTCCCATGGCAAACCGGCAACTGCAGCTCCATACCGGAAACCAGATCGATGGATTAAGCCATCCCCTGAACCTGTCCGCCTTTTACAGCCCCAGGGGTGTTGTCCATGACCAGGACTTTTTCGGCACGGTTCAGGCCGGGTTTGACCGGCCTGTTGACCAGGAAAACGGCCGGGGATTCAACATTCGACTCCGCACGGCATACCTGAACCAGCTGACGACAGACAACAATGGTGATGCCCAGATGCCGCCTTGGAGCGGTTTTTCAGTCCTGGCCGGAATGACGGAAGTGCCGCTGTTTGATAATTGCCGACTGGCCGGTCATTTCGACAACCTTGACTACCAGGACCGGCAGTCGTTTGACCTGTATATGTTCCAGGATGAAACAACAGATGATGCTAACCGTGACGGAGTTCCGGACCAGTACCCGGGCGACACCGTGCCAACCCTGAGAGAGAGGTTGCAGGACCTGGACAGGGCAGCACCAAAACCCTATTTTACTTACTCCTGGCCGACCACCAACATGGTGGACCTCAGCTCGTATGCAACGTATCAGCGCAGCAGCGAAAACAGGGGACCACGGTTTGACGGACTGGCGGAGGAATCAAACATCCTCGGGGTGGTCGAGGTCAGCACCGTGCCCGATTATATTACCCCGAAAAAGACAAAACTCAGCTTCGGACTCAGTGCCGACGTGGCTGCACTGAAAAATTTTCAGCTCGATATCGGCAACTACACTGGAGACATTGATGTTTTTCTCCACCAGACCCTGCAGGTAGTTTCACAGTTCCAGATGAACGACATTCTCTGTGCCACTGTTGACGGCCGGGAACTCTGTCTCAATGAGCTGGAAGACTCCATGCTCTCCGTCACCGGCGGCGACCTCACTGCGGCCATTGGCACTGAGCTGGATACGGTCCTGCAACAGGGTGGCCTGGAGACCATGATCCCGGACATTGCCCGACAACTGAGCACTGTTCACCAGGCACCCGCCATGATCCACGGTGTCCTCCTCCTGCCGGTGCAGGAGCTGCAGACCCAACTGGACGCGGTTATCAACAGCGATTTGTCAGGACAGCAATTCGATATACTCTATGACCAGCTGTCCCCTGTTGCCCTGTACGGTGTTTCCGCCCTGGTCCCCCTTGAAGATGCTCCCGATGAAGCAACCCTGCTGGCCTGGGAAGAGCAGGTCCAGGTTTTCCGTAACAACCTGAACCGGATAACCCGGTACCTTGATAACACCATTACGGACCTGGAACAGGCTGAAAACGATGCCGTGGCAGTGATAGATCAACTGAGTGCAGCCACCCGGAACACCCTTGATGCACTGCCCGGGCTGAAAGATCTCCTCACCGCCCAGCTGGAAAACAGGATAAAGACCGGTGATCCCTCTGTAAATCCCCTGTTCAAACAGGTTGAACAGGCCAGGAAGATTGTCAGGGATACCCGTCTGGCCATCGGGGCGGTTGATCTTGAATACCTGAGCACGGTTCTGGCTGATGCCGCCCGCCTCAGTGGTGCGACAATCGACACCTCCCTGGTCAGCAATATCCGGCAAACCGTCAACAGCGCCTTAAATGAGCTTGACCTTGCCATTACCCAGGCTGATCAGGTTATTGGTGACACCTATGCAGATCTGCTCGATGAGGCCAACGGTACCCTTGACGAAATGATCAGCCAGTGCACCCAGCTCGTCGGAACCGGAAGTACTCTCCAGCTGAATTTAGACCAGCAGTTGGACACGCTTGACGATATCCGGACAATGATCGGGATAAGTACCCCGGTGATCATAAACCAGTTCAAAGCCCTGCAGGAGGCCCTGGCAGCCCTGCACCGGGAAATCGACCCCGAGGCTCCGAAACTGACCGTGGCCGACGGCACAGATAACTGGACCGCCGTATCCCTGCATGCACAGGTGAAACTGGATGGTGCTGCAGAGTCCTTTGCCGCAACACTTCAGGAAAGTGGTGGATCCATCGGGGTGACCGTGCCGGATCTTGAAAATGTTGATTTCCTTTCCCTGTTTGGAGCAGAAAATTTTTCCATCCTGGTCAATGCACCGTTTGATAAATTTCTTGTTGCAGGTGATGACAACATTCTGCCGACCCGGCTCGAGGAACTGGCGGATGCCGCCTCCTCGGCCCTGCCGCAGCCCACGGCCGATGACCTGCGCAGCATGCTGCAAAAGGCGCTGCTCGATTCCAATGCCGTTGCCCAACTTAACGGGACATATTTCAGCCAGTTCGGTCTGATCAGCGAGCAGCTCGACAATGTTACCACCCAGCTCACGGACCGGATAAATGAGCTCATCCGCCGGACCATCGAAGTAGTCAACAAACAACTCTCCGCCCAGCTCAAGGCAGCGGTCGCTCCGGTGGGCGGATGGACGGCCCTTAACAGCGTTGGTATTGACGGGTATGCCCTGATCAGCCGGGACGAAATCGAACGAATTCACATGGGGGCCGACTTCATCTTTGCCGGTGTCCCGGATCCCACCTCGTATAACGCGGCCCTGGATGTCTTCAGCCGAAAGCCGGAAAACGGCTCGTCCAGCTGCACCGGCGAAGATGGCAAGTATTTCGATGTTATCCTGTCCACCCATGATGTGGTTGCCCGGATGCTCGGCATGTCGGTGGCTGTCAAGTCCGCATCCATAGGGTTCACCATTGATCAGTCGGCAACGCCCATATCCATTTTCGGTAACTGCTACCTGGACGGGGCAATCGACTACGAGCCGCTGGCCCTGGATGACCTGGGTCTTGAAGTGGGCGTCGGAAAATTCGAAGGCTATTTCGGCGCCACCGGCAGCGGCAGGTTTGACACCTATCAAATCCCCAGGGCGGCATTTTACGTGGGCAAATCATGTCCCACCGCCGGCCAGGGCGTTTTGCAGCGCCTGGATCCCGAGGTCGGCCGGTTCATCGGAGATATTTCCCCGCTCACCGGCATCTATGTCAGGGGCTCGGCGGATGTACCGGTCTGGAACAACGGCTGCACCTTTACCATCGGCCTGGGCGCCGAGGTCGGTGCCTGGTATTTCACTGAACCAGACCCCATGGGCACCATCGGCGCCCTTGTTGGAGGATCCGCCTATGGCCGCCTGGGCTGTCTTGCCGCCCTGAAAGGAAAGATAACCTGCATGGGCCAGCTGTCCGGCAGGACCTACAGCTTTGCCGGCAGTGGCTGGGCCGGTGCCGGGACCGGTGACTGTTCACCCGGCAGCTGGCAGTCGGTGAGTGATGTACGCCACGACAGATGGTGCGAAACCGGCGATGCCACCTTCAAGGCCGCCTATGACAAGGGCTGGGACATTACAGATCTTTCTGTGAACTGCTGTGACTGACCGCTCCGGCTGGAGGCGGGCCTGAAATGCTGAAAACAGGTGCCTGCCGAATCTGCAACAACAGGAGAACTTCAGGAGAATATATGCGCGCTCTGTATACAATTTTTATCTGTCTCTTGGCCGTTGCCGTGTCAATCCTGTCTCCGGTTCCGGCCCTGGCCGATGGCGGTTCGCTCTTTTTCACTGCCATTGTTGAACATGACATTGGCGGCAATCCCCAGGCAGCCCTGGAATGGGGTGCCCTTGAAGGAGAACTCCCTGCCGCAATCACCACCTTCAGGGTCTATCGATCGGAAAACGGCGCAGCCCATGTCCTGGTGGCGGAAATCCCCCGTGCTCTTGCCGACCCGGCGGCCATCAATACCATGATCAAGAGTGATATTCCAGTCCGTTCTCTGCGCCTGACCAGTGACCTCCAGCGGATGAACAGCTCGGTCACCGATTACCCGGCCTACCTGCACTCTCTGCTGGACGAGCAGGCTGCCGACCATGACCCCTTTCGTGCCATGCTGCTCAGCCGCGCCCACCTGACAGCGGCCAGGGCCCTGGGACTGGGTTTTATTGATCAAAATATCAGCAGCAGCTCCAGCTACCAGTACCTGCTGACAGCCGTCACGGCAGGCGGGGAAACCCTGCCCATCGGCCAGAGCAGCACCCTGAACCCGGCCACGGAAACTATACTTCCGGCACCGGCGGGTTTTAAGCAGGTCCTCCTGAGTAGCTGTTCCCCCATGGCCGCAGGACTTGATGACAACCAGATCCACATGACCTGGGACATCTCCGATGCTCCCCAGGACATGGGCCTGAAGCTCATCACCTATGGCTATGATCTGTTCTGGTCGGCAACGGACCAGGGGACTGTTGACTTTCGCACTGCTATTCCAGCCCAACTGCACAGGGTCACCCAGGAGTCGATCGTGGTGTCCGGCCCGGCCCCGGAGTCAGGCCCGGACGGCTTTCTGGCAAGGGACGGCAGGGAAAATCATCTTGATACGGAACCGGCCTGGGAACGGGGTCGACAATTTTATTACTACCTGGCTGCCCGGGATATCTTTGGTCATTACTGTGCCCCGGTTGCCCCGGTGATGTTTACCGTTGTCGATGCCATGCCGCCCCATGCCATCTGGAATGGACATGCCATGGAGATCAAGGATCCGGCCGATAACCTGACCCCCAGGCTGGCCCTTGCCTGGGACGCCCCGACAGCAGTGAATTTCAGCCGCTATTACGGCACCAACCGGACCTACTGTTCCGCAGATACCGAGTCCATCTGCTGGGTGGGGCCGGACCAGTCCTGTGCAACAGATACCCTGCGATGCGCGGATCTTGCCGTGAGCGAGTACCGTGTTTTTCGTTTCGACTCCGCTAGCGATGCTGCGGCATGGGGTATTGACAGCGATGGCGATGGCTGGCCGGACAACCTGGAAAATCCGGACCAGGTCTGTGACAAGAACCTGCCCACTGATCTCCCGCCCCAATGGATAGCAACGATCAACCCGGACGATGCTGCATTTTCCCGCGACCTGTCACCAACCCACAGGCAGATACTCTTTATTGACTCCATTGCAGATAACATGATCGAAAAAAACCAGGTCTACTGGTACCGGGTCATTGCCGTGGACAAAAAGGGAAACCAGAGCCCGGTTTCACCACCCCTGCGGGGTGTCCTCTATGACCGCGACCAGCCTGAGGTGGGTAATGCGGACCTCTCTATCCTGCAATGCAGCTACACTGCACAGGAACCGGCCGATTGCGCCGATCTGCAACCCCAGGCGGATGATATCTATATACTCCACGACCTGACCGGTGATGCCGCAAGCTATAAACTGCTGCGACTCTGCGGAGTCAATGCCGGCACCGGACCGATCCTCGGCGTGCTGGACAGCGGCGGTTTCGACAGCTCGGGTGTGGCCAGAATCACCGGTGACAAGCTGCCAAACGACAACTGCGCAATCACCCCCTGTAATGGATTCGGCACTTTCGTGGTCCGCTTCTATGATGCCGACGGATCACTGCTTGCCCAGACCGATTACCTGGACCTCAAGGACGCCTGCAATTTCCAGAGCTGTATCACCCTGGACAAGACCTGTGACTGGGTCGTAACCAACGACCCCTTTCCCGTGGTGGAGGGTCCTGTTCGGGTATGCGTGACCCTGCAGCAAGGTGAATCGGCCAGGGTCTATTACCAGGTACCCGATGGTATGAGTGCCTTTGCAACCTTTCCACCAGGTGACATCGGCAGTCGGCGGTGCAGGCAGTTTGACGACCTGCCCGGCCTGTCACCCGCCGATGTCTGCCTGGGGATCAGGGTCTTCAGCGACCAGCATGTGGGCTCGATGCTCCACAACCTTGGCTGCCTGGAACTCCATGACCGCACCAGGCAGCCCCTGCCCGTGCCCCTGCTGGACACTCCGGAGCCGGAACGCAATGCAGATGGTGATTTTTTCAATCTGCACTGGAGTATCCCGGCGGCCGGTATCAGTGCCTATATCCTGAAAATTTCCAGTCCCGGCAGCCCGACCAGTTATGTCAATCTCTGGCAGATAGAGGCCGATGATACGGGCAAATATCCCTATCATTACCCCCTTGCCCCGGAAGACCTGGGCCGGGAATGGTGTTTTAAGCTGCGGGCCCAGACAACGGATATGCAGGTCAGCGACTGGTCTGGTGAGCAATGCGCAACCTGGCAGTTAACCCCTCCGGAAAACCTGCCCTGGCCCCCGGTTCAGGAGCCGGAAACCGTGGGCAGCGAGAGCCTGGGTGCCTTTTTCCTGGCAACGGATGAGGACCATAGGCCGGTGCTTGTCCTGAGCCATGACCTGGCTGCCGAAATTGCGGATATTTCCTGTGAAAGCAAGATCCCGTATTGTGACATGCACACCTATGGGACAATCGGCGAGCCCGGCGTGTCTCCCTGCATCCGCGACAATGAGTTAACCTTTTACGCCTGTCCGGCCTGTTCAATGATAGCAACGAAAGTCATTGCCGCAAATTTTATCATTTACCGCCAGAAAAGCGGCCATGACTTTGTCCAGATCAGTCCGCTCGTCCAGGGATTTCACTGCCTCACCGACTTCACAACCAAAGACATTGCAGTTGATCATCTCCAGGATCCCTTTATCACCATCATGAATCTTGCCCAGGAGGTTGTTACCGGCGTTGATGATCCTGCGGCCACGGGCACGGGAACCAGGATACTGTTCAAGGATCGTTATCCCTGCAAGACCGGCAGCAGCCTGCGCTACAAGCTGGTCAGCTTCAACCCGGAGACAGGGGAACCGGAAAAAATTTACACCAGCAACTGGCTGACAGTTCCATGAACAGAGATGGAAAAGATTTCTCAGACCACAGGTGTGCCATGCGAAACTACGTCATAATCCCTCTTATCCCTGCTGTTTTCTGCTTCCTGTCGGCAACCTCTGCGTTCTGCTGGGAGGAATCCACCGCAGCCAATGTCCTGGTCTTTGCCGATCGCGAGATCAGCGCAAGCTACCATCTTGATGACTGGACAACCGCTGTCGACAGCGGCGCAGGAATCCTCTCTCACCAGGACTGGCAGGCCGGCTCCCCACCCCTTTTGCTGTCTGAGAATCAAACCGCTTTCACTCTCAAAAGCGGTGAGGTTGCCGTGCCCAATGGTATCAACGGTGCCAGTACAGCGCCGGCGGCTGGGACGCCGAACGTGTCCATGTACGTCTTTGACCAGGCATTATTTGCAGATCCCACGACCAATATACCGGGACTGAGCGCCAGCCAGCCTTCAGGGATTTACGACAGCTCTCTTGCCCTGGATTTTACCTGTCATCCCTTTGCAAACGCCCCGGCAGGGGATTGTTTTATTGAAATTTTCAGGGATGGACACTGGTTTTTCCCCCAACAGACAACCTTTACTGTTTACTTAGCCGAATCCGCAGACCTGCAGATAAGGGCGCAATTTATTCCCACGTCCGGTGCAGATAAAACCTCCTTTACCAGAACATACAGTTACACGATCACCGTGGCCGATCCTACCCGTGACAGCGACCAGGACGGCTTTCCCGATCTCTGGGAGGCTGCCAATAACCTCAATCCCTTGTCCGCAGTGTCAGTGGATTCCGACAATGATGGAGTAACTGACGTTGATGAAATTCTGCGCGGCTCTCTTCCCGGTGATGCCACAAGCCTGCCCCTGGACTCGGACCATGACGGCTGGAGTGACCGGGACGAACTCTGGCGAGGTACTGACCCGGGTGATGATACAAGCGTACCCGTGGCAACCAGGCTCTACGAGGTTGAGGTGATCCTGTCCGGTACCTTTTCCGGTGGCAGCGCGGCCTGGTCCTCTGCTCCCTACCTGGTCCAGACCATTAAAGGACAGACTCTCTTCAGCGGCATTGCCGGTAAAAACGGTATCTATGATGCTGTCCGCATTCCCATGGGAGAGGAATCTCTGATCCGGGCCGTCAACAGCGAAACCGGCGACATCCTCAGTGTTGCCCGCTACCTGCCCATGATCCCGGATCCCGCTGCCGCTGAAATGACCGCCACCTGGACAACCGCCCAGGAGTGGCAGACCCTGTATGAACAGTTTTTAAGCAACCGGCTGGTCGTGACAAAACCTGATTTTGCAGTTGATCCCACAAACTATGCTCAACTGGCCTTACTGGCCCGCAGCCTTGAACTCACGGGCCGGATTGCCCCTGAAAGCTGGTATGGTTTTACGGTATTTGGTCATCAGCCCCCCGGGGCAGTGGTCGATGGCCTCAGCACCCGCCTGGCCACCCAGGGACGAACCCTGAATTCCCTGGTGGAAGATTTCCAGGCCGTACTGGACAGTGGCTGCACCAACCTGCAAAACGAGATTGCCGCCTTTGCCCAGGACCCGGTTCCAGCAGACGGTCTTGCAAGGGAAACAGCCCTCCTGGTCCAGAAAAACCCGGGAACCTATCTCACGGCCCTGCTTGGCCGCTACTCTTTTGCCGGCCTGGATGCGCTGCAGTGGTCTCTCTGCGAGGTCCTTGAATGGAGCAATGATCTGGACAACGACACACTCACAGGTCTTGAAGAGATTTTTCTCTCGCTGGTCCATTCAAATCCCTTTGCAGGCGATACAGACAGCGATGGCATTGGTGATGCCGTGGACAACTGCCCCGAGGCAGCCAATCCCGCGCAACAGGACCTTGATAATGACAACCTGGGTGATGTCTGTGACAACGATGCCGACAATGACGGCCTCAGCAATGGTTTTGAAACAGCCATCGGCTCAAACCCGTTTAATGCTGATACCAATAACAACACAACCGGTGATGCGGAAGAGTGGGCCCAGGGCTTGGACCCGGGCGTGGCGGTTTATGTCACCACAATCCACAGTCCCACCAACCAACCATCTCAGACCATCTATGGCTACAGGAGATCAGGTGCAGAGGTCATGGTGAGCATCCCCGGGGCAAGCACCGGACCAGTCCAATACTCGGGCCCCACCACCTGGACCTGCTCAGTGGACAACCTTGTCCAGGAAGGTGTTTACCCGGTGAGCCTGCAGGCAACACTTGACGGAAGCCTGGGTATCGGTTCCGCATCCATCATCGTTGACCGCACCCCGCCCCTCATCATTATCAGCTCTCCGGTAAACGGTTCAACAGTGGCAACAAATACTCCGGTGCTCAGCTTCACAGCCGATGAAGAGGTCACCATCACCCTTGACGGCAGCCTGCTGGTCCTCAATTCCGGAGACACCTTACCGGTTCTCAGCCAAGCACCCCATACCGTGCATATCAATGCCACGGATCCCGCGGGCAACGAGGGCTTTGCCGAAACAGTCTTTACCGTGGATCTTTCACAGGATGACAACTTTCCCTGGATCTTATTTTTGCCGGCCTTCATTAAATGATGGGCATTGCCGGCAAAATGGCCTGAGATAGAAAATAACAAATGACCTCCGAACGATTTAAGCGAAAATAGCCCGCGAAGTACTGCCGCTTCGGGCTATTCTCATCGTTTGTGCGGTTGGAAAGCAAAAATCTGGTCCAGCCATGCTGGTTTATCCGAAAATCCCACGCAGCAGAGGGCTTGCCATGCCGCAGTGATGAATTTTCGTATAATAGGGGACACGTTTCCTGTCTAGTAACAAGCTGAAACAACAACTAAAATTATAAATTAATCGTGGTCTGTCCCATATTGTAATATATTGTAATATTGTAACATATTGTACTAATTCATGATGTCATTCAGACCGATGCCGCCATTAATCCAGGTAATTCCGGTGGCCCGCTGCTTGACAGTGCCGGTCGTCTGATCGGCGTCAACACTGCTATCTACAGCCCTTCCGGGGCAAGTTCCGGGAT
>WFRY01000182.1 GCA_015486315.1 Desulfobulbaceae bacterium | reverse complement strand
GATTGGTATGAGGCCCTTGACTATACCCATGCAAAACAGAATCTCAATCAAATTGCTGAAATGATCCCACGTTCTCTCTCCAATCATCGGCAAGAGGTTTTTGAGTATTGGAAAGATCTCCTCTGGCACGGTGAATTTGACGAACTGCGCAGCACAATCGAAGAACTTTTTCGCAGTCCAAAAAAACGGACTCAGGCATTGAAAAAATTTGACAACTATTTTGCCGGCAACAAAGACCGTATGAACTATTCTGTTTTCAAAGAGCAAAATCTACCTACAGGCAGTGGCGCGGTTGAAAGCGCCATCCGAAGGGTGATTAATCTCCGCCTCAAGGGTGCAGGTATCTTCTGGACAGCTGAAATGGCAGAGGTTATGTTGTTTTTACGCAGCCAGTTCCTCTGCGGCCGATGGAACATAGTTCTTGGCAATCTGGTCAACAGAACACGAGAAATGTTCATGCAGTTCTGGCCGCAGATGACCAATACGGCTGGCTTTCAGCAGGCTGCTTGACTTGCGACAAAATGGGAATGCACCCTCTACAACATGCCTAATATCACAGTTCCGAGGTAGGAGAAACAGGAGGGACGCATAGATGGTAGCAACGACGAATAACACAGATAAGAATGTGCAGGGCGGGTATACCGCTGTCATCTATTTTCATGGGATGGGTTCTCAGCGCCGCTATGAAGAAACCAGTCGGCTGATAGATGCAATAGATCGTTTCCTGTCGAGATCCTACCGGAAATTTGAAGAATCAAAAGGGAGGCTGAGCAGGATAAAGCCAAGGTTGGAGCCGTCGCGCAACGATGGCGACGATACGGTAACTTATATACGTACCCTTTTCGACGAAAAACAGGATGGAACGTGGGGCCCAAAATCGCAAATCCGCTTTTATGAAGTCTACTGGGCGCCAATCATGAGCGACAGCAGTTCGGCCAAACGTGTTCTGCAATGGATGTTCAGCCAAGTCATGCGGCCATGGCAGACCATACGTTCACCATGGCGTGAACGGCAACGGTTGCGGAGAGCTGTGTTTGTCGATCTGCTCGGACGTCAACACCTCTGGCCGGATGGTGTTGAAAAGCGCGACTTCAGTAAACTCGGGAGGCTATACAATGATTTTGAGGGCTGGAATGCACTGCGTGAGTATCCAACAGGAAGGTTCCGGGATTTCATCGCCTTCATTGAAAACAGGCTGGAGAAAAAACCAAATACCCAGCAACGTTGCATCCGACTTGCCAGAACATGGTTTAACCGCTATAGGCGACGGGAACTGACCAACGCCTTCTATCTTATAACCTTGGCCTTGGCATTGTTGCTCACTGCCGGTACCGCTGTTGCGCTAATCCTGCTCTTGCTCCAGCTCATCGCTGATTGGCCCATATTCGCTGAGCCAACAAACCCATTATTAAAAAATATTGCCGCCAAACTCAATCCCACCTGGACAACAGCGTCCGGTATCGGTATATCGTTTTTCATCCTTTTTGGATTCAGCCGTTTCTTGACTGACTACATGGGTGATGTCGAATCCTGGTCAACCTACGAAGAAACCGACAAAAAGCATGAACGGCGCCAAAAGGTGATCGACATCGGTGACGCCATGATCAAGCATGTTCTGGCTGATCCGCAATGCAAGCGTGTAGTCCTTGTCAGTCATAGTCTTGGCACGACAGTCGCATACGATACGCTATTGCAGGTCGCCCGTAACAATCGCGCCCATAATAGTGAGGACCCAATAACCGGTCCGGTCGAACTCATGAAGATCAGCCACTTTGTTACCCTGGCCAGCCCCATCGACAAGATCCAGTATTTCTTCGAAAGTTACAAGAGTCAATACCACCGATATAAGCGCGTGGTCGAGGAGTTACGTGGCGATATAGGTCGTGTACCATTTTCGCGCAATAACAAACCCTACATCCATTGGGTTAACTTCTGGGATGAAGGTGACATTATCAGCGGTGCCTTGCAATCACCGACTAACCGTAAACACTTTGGCCCAGCCAATCAGGTCGATAATGTACATGTGTCGAACCTATACTTCCCTGCTCCAGGCGAATCTCACTCCGCCTATTTCCTCCACCATGGTGTTATTAACCATCTGTTTGAAATAATTTATAAGGGAAAACATGATTACAAGCATGTCAAATTGATCGAGAATAAAGGCTATGATTATAAGAGCGCCCTGCTCGGGCCTGGTGATCCCACCGGTGCTGCCCGCCCCTATTTCTATGCCGCCATCCTCGTCCCATGGTTAGCACTCGCCGGCGGCCTTATGTTGTTGCTTGAATGGAACCGTACTTCCATGCTCGCTTTTGGCAGTTCAGCACTCCTTATGACGGGCCTCATCATAAGCTATATTATCAGCCGCATTCGAGGACCACGCAACCCGAACTAGGGTCGTTTTACATAAAGGTACGTAACACGACATAGGATTTGTCGTAGGCTCTC
Source organism: Desulfobulbaceae bacterium (assembly GCA_015486315.1). Lineage (GTDB taxonomy): Bacteria > Desulfobacterota > Desulfobulbia > Desulfobulbales > Desulfobulbaceae > Desulfobulbus_C. The sequence goes on along the minus strand of WFRY01000182.1, from coordinate 2,438 downwards.
AAATGATCGTCTTTTTTGGCTATATCCGGAACTCTCAAAATGGATTTATGCAAAATGTCCTGCAGGTGTAGGTTGAACGAACAAAACTCATGTTCAAAACGACGAGTAGATGCAATCCAAGATGATTGCGTGTTTTCCAACCTCAACCTCCGGCTCTAAAGCTAGCAGGGACGCCCCTGAATCTTCGTCGCCATCGGCGTCAGTCCTGTGTTTGGGCAAGACCGACGCCGATGGCGACGAAGCTATAGGGGCTTTTTGCAACTGCTGTCATTCAATAATGTACTTTTGAGAGATCCGGATTGACCCAAAAAACTGCCTACTGGCTGATACGTATAATCAGGAATAAGGTTAAATAGCGTTGCTGGCAGAATATTCAGACCTTTGATGTGGCAAGGTTAACGTTTGAAGTCAGTGGAAAACAAGGGATATGATGAACTTCTTAAATCAAGGTTGCTGTAGTGCCTTGGGAGCAGGAGGTCGTAGGTTCAAATCCTACCGCCCCGACCATTATACACTATTAAAATTAAGGAGTTGGGCTCGACGGAAATTCCTTGGTTACTCTTAACAATCGTTTGGTTTCATGCCGGTTCCATGTGGTTTTTCTTTATCACTACGGCCCCCAGTCCGTCGAATTTAGTGGAAAATCATTTGAGATGATATATACTTTCCATAAAAGTCATACCTTTTTATTCAGCCTTTGTTTTTCATCTGGCTGAGTATGGCTCCTCAAATGGTTACAAGCACCTCCTATGAAACGGCCAACCAAAATAACCCCTGATCCAATAATTGATGCTGTTGTGGAGTTGCGCTACGTAAGTGCTGTCCCTCCTGACGCAATATTGGGCATGTTATTTGCCCAGGTGCAATCGAAATATACCGATTTCAAGAAACTTCCTGCTGCTACACTTCCTGAAGAAATAAGAAAATCTGATCCAGGTTTGCGTTTTTCCCCATACTATCAAGCAGAAGCCGGGCCGTTTAAGCTAAATGTTGGTCCCCGGGTTATCTCTTTATCCAATACGGGTGAATATTCCGGGTGGAAAGAAGCATTTTTTCCTGAGCTGAAAGAACTGTTTGAAAAGGTAAAACAGGCTGGGATCGTAAAGCAATTTTCTCGTTTAGGAGTTCGTTATATAGATTTTTTTGAATTAGACATTTATGACAAAACGAATCTGACAATCCGGCTTAACGACAAGCCTTTGGAATCACTTCAAACAACTCTTAGTGCTATTTTTCGCACCGGTGATTTTTCAACAAGATTGCAAACCGCCAATAATGTGACAGTTAATGTCAAAGGGAATAAACGAAACGGCTCCATAATTGATACAGACACCTATTTTGAATATGAGAGAGGTTTTAATTTTGAAGGTCTCCTTGACTTGATGAATAAATGTCACGAAGAATCGGTCACCTTTTTTTCAGCCTGCTGCAACAGGACTTTCTTGAAACATTGAAACCGGAATATTCAGAATGAGAACTGACACTGGATCGTTCATAGAAAAAACATATTTTCCTGAGCGCAATTCACTGGTAACAAGCTGTATCGTAATGGGGGCGTTATGTGCGCCAGCACCTGCAACAGCCATTACACCATCGCATGGGTACTTGGGGAAAAATTCAGAAACTCACCTTGAAGAAAGAATTTATCAGCCCATGTCTCCAACCTGGTCACCACTGAAACTGGAAACACAAGTTTCTGAAAAGGTGCCGGTAACAATGGAAATCAATGTAGCCGAGTCGCTGAGCATAGTGAAAAAAATGGCATTTCTTGCTGTTGATGAGGCCATTGACAACGAGATAGAAAGTTATTTTGCATCAAAACCCATTAAGACAAAAACCATTCTGGTTAACAGTCGTATCAATCAAGGATGAACACCACTGCTGACCCAGAGTGTAGATGGCCCCCGATTTATGATTTTGAGGAACTTGGGGAAGAGATAACCCGACTGGTTTCCAATTCCGGCATTTTTGATATTTTCTTTCAAAGAAGAAATTTAGATTCAAATTTATGCCAGGGTGACATCCTTAAATTTCCTGGGCAATTTCCCTTTATTGACGACAAGGGCAACATCTCTGTCATTGACGATGATTATGAATACTGGATGATATTAGGGAATACCTGCGACCTTCACCGGGATTTATCGTCTCCACATTTTTCTCACATCACTCCACTGATTCCATTAAATGAAGATACTCCTGAGAATGTAGTCAAGGGGCTTCAGTCTTACAACAGTTATAGAAAATTTTACATCCCGCCTTGGGATAGTTCGGTTGCACAAGGCTTTGTGATTAACTTTACCTTTATGTGCTCAGTGGATAAAACCTGTCTGGCGGGATTAACAGAATTGACTGCCAGGTTGACACAACACCTATTTTGATGGGTGGTTTATCTTTGTGATATTGCGGAGGGTTGAGTTCCACCTCTGCGGTTCTTATTG
>WFRY01000181.1 GCA_015486315.1 Desulfobulbaceae bacterium | reverse complement strand
GACGGGCAGGGAGAGATGAACAAGTCATTAGGGCCTGTACAAAAGAACATCGTTTGCTGGAGCAGGCTTGCAGTAAGTGCTTACCAAGATCTTCAGCTCTGTATGATAAAATGTAACTGGTCACAGGATTTGTAACTATGTGTTTTCATCTACCGTAAACCTGTAAGTGATCAGGGGTGCCGTAGATTCGTGCAGGCGTGACTGGCCGCAGGTAAGTGGAGCGTAGCGGAAACTCCGATAGCCCCTCTATGCGGCCAGTCGCGACCGTGCGAAGAGGTAAGCGAGGGACGAGACTCCGTGCGGTGCCCCTGATCACTTACGATAAAATTTATCACACAGAATTTTATTTTGCAAATAGCAGGATAGGTCGAACGGCCTGAAAGAAGAAAAGCCCGAGTCCTCTTGTATCCGTCAAGAGGACTCGGGCTTTTCAGAGGTGTTTGCTGGTTTACATCATTTAAATTGTTGACGGCGAAGGGTAGCCAGGCCTATAAGTCCTGCGCCAAAGAGCAGAACTGTTGCGGGTTCCGGCACCGGAGACGGCCCGCCCGGTGTTGTTGCGCCACCAAGATTTGTTATTGTTGCAGCAACAGTGTATTGAGTGTCGTTACCGATCGCACATCCCTGCTCAAGAGCTATCTGTAAGACGTTTCCATCGGCCAGAGTAAGGGACTCCATAGGGCTGTCCCAGCTCAGTATGCCGGCGCTGACACGGCCGGATAATGTGCCCCAGAATCCGTTTCCTGAAAAATTCCCCGAAATATCCGGGGTGTCAAAAGCCAGTACGGCATCTATATCAAAAGATCCTATCCCGCTGCCTGTGACTTCAAAGGTGAAAAAATCAACCTCCCAGGAACTGTTTTCAGCCAGGGTCGTTTTATTGTCGCCCAGTCCTTCAGCAAGGAAAGCCGTAATATCCGTATCTTCACCTATACCAAAAAAATCCGAACAGAACAGTACACTCAAGCCGGTATCGACATTTGAAATAGTGACACTGGAGCCGTTGGAGTCATCTGCAATATCCAGATATACCGGAGTAGCCATTGCAGAACAGGCCCAGCCGAGGACCAGAAGAGTTGCCAGCGCAGTAAATATTTTTTTCATGTGTACGATCTCCTCTCTATTGGTTGCTGTTATGTTTGAGACGGCAAAGGACAATGGTGAACCACAGAACCGATTTCAAACAGGCGAAAAGGGGAAAAAGTGTATTAATATTTCAGTTATGGTGTAATTGTTCTTGCAAAATCCGGGCCGTTTTCTAGCTGTCCTCTTGGTCTGGATCGTGCCGTAATGTCGTTGTTTTTTTGTGGGTAAGATTTCAGCTTGAAATATTTTTTCATTAATCTGAAAAAATATTTTTGGAAACCTGAAAAGCGGAAAGTGAATCGTTATTCATTAATAACGACACCTGGATATGTTTAAAAGGCGTCAACTCTATAATATTAAAGAGGAAATCGAGGGGTATCGTCTGTGGAAAATGAAGAAAAAGTAGGAATTATTGGCCGCGATTCAGTTGTTTTTCCAGTAAACTGGAAAATGCATAGATATGAATCCAGCAATAAGGACAAAGAGAACAACTCTGCGGCATATAATTGATGGTTACAACCCACACTCTTTGCGTAAGGGCTTCATTAACTCAACTCTTGACTTGATAGCACCTCTGCAATGTGGCTGGTTACAGATAAAAAATGGATATTCTTGAATCGGTTTGCCGTAGATGCGCAGAGAAGGCGGATTGTTAATAATCTTTTTGTCTCTATGCTTTCTCTGCGTCTCTATGGCAGAATAATTATTTACGGATCCTTTATGAGTGGGTCCATGAGTAGGGGTGGTCATGTATATGGTCGTTGAGCGATCAACTCCTCTACTTCAGTTCATATACCTGATGCAGTTCCGGCATTTCAACCCGGGTGTTTTTCAGCAACCCGGCAAAAGTGGCCATGGCCTCCTCTTCACCGTGTACCAGAAAGGTTGTTTCCGGGCTGCCGGTCTGGGAATGCCATTTCAGCAGATCCTGTTGGTCGGCATGGGCGGAAAAACCGCCGATGGTATAGATCCGGGCACGGACATCTATCTCTTTGCCGTAAATCCGAACCGGGTCCTGACCGTCAATGATGCGGCGGGCCAGGGTTCCGCGGGCGGCAAAGCCGACAAAGACGACCGCAGCCTCTTTGCGCCAGAGATTATGCTCGAGATGATGGCGGATTCGACCTCCTGTGGCCATGCCTGAGCCCGCAATGATAACCGCGCCCTTGACCTGTTTCAAGGCGATGGATTGAGCTGTTTCACGGCTGTAGTGAAGTCCGGGCAGGTCAAACGGGTCTTCACCGGTCTTGAAAATCTCCCAGGTCTCGCTGTCAAAACATTCCGGGTGACGCTGGAAAATTTCAGTTGCTGAAATGGCCATGGGTGAATCAAGGAAAACCTGAATATTTTCCTTGACCAGCCCCTGGGCAATACCTTCCCGCAGGTAATATAAAATTTCCTGGGTCCGCTCCAGGGCAAAACTCGGGATCAAAACATTTCCGCCTCGTTTCAGGGTGACCTCAATGGCCTCATAAAGTTCGTGGATGGAAGGTTCAAGCTGTTTGTGGAGACGGTTGCCGTACGTAGACTCCATGACAACAATGTCAGCATGGGGCGGTACGGCTGGATCACGGAGAATGGCACGTCCTGAATACCCCAGATCTCCCGAGTACAGTATTCTTTTTCTGCAGCCGTCCTCACCAAGCTCCAGCAGGATGGACGCTGCTCCCAGAATATGACCGGCATCATAAAATGTGGCCTTCATGCTCGGACCCAGGTCATAAGAGTGATTAAATGCGGTTATATCGTAGAAATAATCCAGACAGGTCAGGGCATCAAGTGTTGTATACAGGGGAGTAGCATCTTCTTTCTTGCCCTGTTTGCGCCGTTTCTTATTTTGAAAGTTTGCCTCCTCCTCCTGGATTCTGGCTGAATCAAGCATGACCAGACGGGCAAGTTCTCTTGTCGCTGCTGTGGTCACAATTTTACCGGTGAATCCTTTCTTTACCAGCAGAGGAATACGTCCGCAGTGATCCAGGTGGCCGTGGGTCAGAAGCAGGACATCGACATCTTGTGGATTAAATCCGAAGTCCTGCCGGTTTTCTTCGTCCATTTCCCTTCCGCCCTGGTACATGCCGCAGTCGATGAGGATGCATTTGTCCTGGCAGCGGACCATATGACAGGATCCGGTTACATTGCGGTCTGCTCCGTGAAATTCAAGTTTCATGAGTGGTGTCCCTTAGCTCAGGTAAATTGAGCTGTTTCATGTTATCAGTTGTGTCGTTGTAGTGAACGACCTGGTTTCTTCCGTTTTCTTTGGCCCGATACAGGGCAATATCGGCAGATTTAAAATTGTCCCAGATATCCTGATCGGTTGTTCCGTCGAATTTGGCTGTGCCTATACTGACGGTCATCTCGATGGCATGGCCGGGGATATGAAATTTATCCGTCTGGACATGGAAACGGATACGTTCAGCCATTTCTCCTGCTTTTTGTGTGTTACAATCAACAAGCAGGATCATGAATTCTTCGCCGCCGAAACGGATAACAAAGTCTGTTTTCCGGACGCTGCGGAGCAATATTCCGGCAAGTTGCTGCAGTACCTTGTCTCCGGCATCGTGACCATAGGTATCGTTGATGTTTTTGAAATGATCAATGTCACACATCAGGATACAGATATTACTCTTTCGCCGTTTAGCACCTGCAACCAGCCGTTCAAGTGAATTTTCAAGATAATAGCGGTTGTACAGGCCGGTCAGGGGGTCCTCCGTGGCCATGATCTGCAGTCGGACCGTCAGCCGTTTGGCATGGAGAACCGGCAGGGCCTCGGCTATGTAATGACGGGCCTCCACAAGAGATTCCGAGATTTGTCTCTCGTTATGTTCAACATCTTCAGGAGAGAAGAGAAACTGTACCAGGCCGATGACCTGGCCGCTGATCTGCATTGGTATGCAGACGTGACGTACCCGGTCTGCAATCGGAAACATGGAACAGGTGTGGCTGTCTTTAAACGAGGATACAATATTGTTGTTACGGCGGGCCCTGCACTCATCGGTCAGGGATATTTCCGGCAGTTCAATGCCTGATAGCGTGATCTGTCTGAGAGCGGGCCGCATGATCTTACCGTCCGGTGTAAGTTCGAAGATGATACAGGAGGTAAGGTGCAGCCGTTCGTTGAAAATGCGGGCCATACGCTGATAGACCTCGGCAGATGTTTCATCGGCTTCTATGTCCTGGCGAAAGATGGCAAGTTCCCGCAGGCGCAGTAAAAGCTGTTTAACTGCTGTGGCGACCTGGCCGATCTCGTCGTCTCGCTGGTCGGTCATTGATTCGAGCAGGGCGGAAAAATCTTCTTCAAATTCATTTTCACTGCGCAGACCGGAGAGCATCCTGGTCATTTTTTTGAGCATGTTGGTAAAGGCGATCAGCGGCTTCACCATTGTCTGGCTGAGGAAAAGCGCTGTCACTGCACCAAGAGCGGCCATGGTGACCATGATTGCTGAAATTGCCAGCAGGTTGTTCTTGAGAAAATCCATGCCGGACTGGGTAAGTTTTGCCAGAATGTTAGCCTGGGCAAGAGAGGCTTCCGCCACGGCCGTGCGCAGGGAGGAAAGCTTGCTGTTTACATCATTTTTTGTCTCCAGAGTAACCCTGCGGATGGCAATAACCGTTAAGATGGATTCATCCAGTTCGTAAAATGCATTCTGGAATTTTTTAAGACCGGCAATGCTTTCTTTGGGAAGCCTTTTTTTGAGTTCATTGATTTTGTTTTCGATATCAATAAACATCTGTTCATATTCACGGGTCGTTAGTTTCAGGTCGGCCTGTTCATCGGTAAGAATAATATTTTTATAAAGGTAATGGTGCTTCAGGCATGCCCTGCCGCTGATTTGCCGTATCTGCCTGTTGAATTCAAAGGGAATGGTCATCAACAGGTTGTCCGTCTCCTCTAATATTTCTCGCTCAATGGAAAAAATGGTGTCATTGTTCTGCCTGAAACTGTTCATCCTGATTTCCAGGATATCAAGCTGCTTGATAAAAGAGGCAAGCTGCGACTTGAGTTCAGGAGGTAAGCCCAGACGAAGTGTTTCTGCGTGTGTATGTATCCTGTGGAGAATCCCCAGAGGGGCTGATCGCATATAGATATCGAGTTCAGTCTGGATTTCAGTGAGGAGCCTGGAATCCTGAAAGTTTTTTTCAAGATCATTGCTCAGTGTTTGCGAAGTATTCAGGAGTTGATTGTTTTTTGTGTTGAACTGGTGCAGCCACCATCCTCCCAGTACGGAGAACAGCACCACCAGGAGGCCGGAGAGAATGAGCAGGGTCCTGAGCTGGCTGCGCAGGGTCCATGAGGCGGTTTTATGTGGAAATATCATACAACGGAACCATTGCCGTCCGAAGAGGAGAAGAACAGCCGGGCAAAGCCGATAAAATGGGTAGATAACGTCGTCATTAATGGATTATGGCACTTTTTCAAGTCAGCTGCAGTCTTAAAAGTGAATGTCTAAGAGCAGGTAGATATCGTCCAGGGTCATATCGGTTGCACTTGCAGCTCCGATATACGTTCCGCTTCCGGTGTAATCAAATTCAGCCCGCGTATATCCGGCCCGGAAAAAAAGGTATTTATTGACCGGTTGAATATAGTAGGCATCGTACACCGAACCCCGGGTTGCAAGTTTGTTGAACGGATCCGGAGTGCCGACGGTCATGGAATACCAGTATCTTGAGCCATAGTTATATTC
>WFRY01000180.1 GCA_015486315.1 Desulfobulbaceae bacterium | reverse complement strand
ACTTGGTTTTGGCGCACTTATAGGATTATGGGCAACAGCATCACTGGTCGGTGGTTTACACTCGGCAGGATCAATAACAGAACTGGCCCGGCAGTACATGGTCGCAACCGGAATGGTGACCCCGCTGCATACCCTGGTGGATTACTACACCCACATCAAGGGGATTGAGTACCTTATCTGTGTTGCCTTCTTTGTCGCCTTCCCCGCCTTTTACGTCTACGTAAATAAGGAGAAGAAAGGGGCTCAGGTAAAAGTCTGAACCAAATCTCACAAAACAGTTTTTCTCCTCGGGAACCCGGCTTCGGCCGGGTTTTTCTATTTATGAGGTACAGTGGTTATTCCGACTTTTGCTGGAGCAGGCTTTTTGTGTTGGAGCAGGCTTGCAGCCTGCTCCACATATTTATGACAAAGCTGTCGTTTGCACAGCAGTTCAACAGATCCGATTACCCTGTTATAAACTTATGGTTCAATCTACAAGATTGAACCAGCTGCAAGTTCACCGTACCGTCAGAAGGTCATTTATATTTTCAGCTGGTTGTTGAAAGAACAGCGGTTAAGGTATGTGTTGCATTCGGGGCAAGTATTCGGGCATCCTGCAGGGCATTTGTTGTTTCGACACAGAGCATGGTCCTGTAGCTGTCATCGTTCATGTCGGCCATGGCGTCACATTTCTGCTGCCAGGGATTCCAGACGACTGCAGAATGAGATCCATGGGCGTTTATCCGTATGTTTCTATCCTGATCATGGATCGTCAGCGGATAGGTGACGTCCTGATACACCCGATCAGTCTCTTCAGTAATGAAAATATTGCCCTGCTGTACGCTGTTTTCCCGGGTCAGGTTGTCAAAATACGTTACCTGGTCCAGCCCTTCAACCTGTATCCTGTCAATATCTGAGACTGCAAAATAGCTGTGCAGGGCGGAAGTAATTACAGCAGGCTCCTTATCACAATTTCTGCTGGTCAGGGAAATGGTCAGTTCCCGGCCAATGGTAACGGTCAGGAGCAGTTCAAATTGGTACGGCCACAGTTGCAGGCTTTCCCTGGAACTGGTTAGTCGCAGCACCACCACTGTCTGCTGCTTATCGCTGTCATCCTGGTCAAAGAGTTCCCAGAGAGCGGTTCTGGCAAAACCGTGCTGGGGCAGGCTGGAATCTGTTGCATGTTTGCCGAACCAGGGCCAGCAGATGGGAATACCGCCTCGGATCGCTTTGCCTGGTTCAAAATTAGCGGCTTTGCTCACCCATAACAGAGGCTTGCCGCAAAGGGGTTCATAGTGAAACAGATGAGCGCCCTGCAGTGCTATGGAGGCGCGGGCGGCTGTATTCACAATTTCGAGATATTTAAATCCGTTGTCGAATTTTTTCCGTTCTATCATGGGATACCTTTTCTGGTTTTTCTACCTGGTTAGAAAAAATAGGAGAACGTATTGAAAACTGTGAGGCATGTGGATGGAAAACAGCCGCTCATTTGCGGCAATGAGCGGCTGTCAACGTGTTGAAGGGTGCTTTTCTCAGGCAGTTGCCTGCTCCAGGGCTACGGCCACGGCAACCGAAGCTCCGACCATGGGGTTATTGCCCATACCGATAAAGCCCATCATTTCAACATGGGCCGGTACAGACGATGAACCGGCAAACTGGGCATCACAGTGCATGCGGCCCATAGTATCGGTCATACCGTAGGAGGCAGGACCGGCAGCCATGTTATCAGGGTGCAGGGTGCGGCCGGTACCTCCGCCCGATGCCACGGAAAAATATTTCTTCCCCTGCTCGTTGCACTCTTTTTTATAGGTTCCGGCAACCGGATGCTGGAAGCGTGTCGGGTTGGTGGAGTTTCCGGTGATGGAAACATCCACACCTTCCAGGTGATTAATAGCCACGCCTTCGCGCACATCATCGGCCCCAAAGCAACGGACCTTGGCCCGCGCGCCGCTGGAAAACGGTTTTTCCTTTGTTACTGCCAATGTTCCCTCGCTGTAATTAAATTGGGTTTTTACATAGGTAAAACCGTTGATGCGCGAGATGATATAGGCTGCATCCTTGCCCAGTCCGTTCAGGATAACCCGCAGTGGTTCGGTGCGGACCCGGTTAGCCGAGTTGGCAATACCAATGGCTCCCTCAGCGGCGGCAAAGGACTCATGTCCTGCTAAAAAGGCAAAACAGCGGGTCTCTTCAGAGAGCAGCATGGCTGCCAGATTACCGTGGCCGATTCCCACTTTCCGGTCCTCGGCAACCGAGCCCGGTATGCAGAAGGACTGCAGACCTATCCCCAGGGTCGAGGCAATATCCGCTGCCCGGGTCTGTCCTTTTTTCAGGGCAATGGCAGCGCCCGCAATATAGGCCCAGCAGGCATTTTCAAAACAGATGGGCTGGACTTCCTTGACGATTGTATAGACATCAACACCCGCATCCGTGCAGATCTGTTTTGCCTCATCAAGATCCGTGATTCCGTACTCGGCAAGAACCTTGTTGACCTTGTCAATTCTTCGTTTATATCCTTCAAAAAGTGCCATGGTCTTTACTCCTGCCTGGGATCAATGGTTTTAACCGCGTCAGCAAACTGTCCATAGGTTCCGGTGGCATCTTCCAGGGCAGTGCCCGGATCAACACCTTTTTTGATGGCATCCATCATCTTGCCCATGGAGACAAACTTGTAGCCGATGATCTCGTCATCTTTATCCAGCCCCACTTCCATAACATAGCCTTCGGCCATTTCGAGATAACGGGGCCCTTTGAGCTTTGTCCCGTACATGGTACCGGTAACCGACCGCAGTCCCTTGCCCAGGTCCTCAAGCCCGGCACCGATAAGCAGACCACCCTCGGAAAAAGCCGACTGGCTGCGTCCGTAGCTTATCTGGAGAAACAGTTCCCGCATGGCCACGTTAATGGCATCACAGACCAGATCGGTATTAAGTGCCTCCAGAATGGTCTTGCCGGGCAGAATTTCCGATGCCATGGCCGCAGAATGAGTCATGCCGGTGCAGCCGACGGTCTCAACCAGGGCCTCTTCGATAATGCCTTCCTTAATGTTCAGGGTCAACTTGCAGGCACCCTGCTGGGGGGCACACCAGCCTACACCATGGGTCAGCCCGTTGATGTCGGTTACCTGACGAACCTGATTCCACTGCCCCTCCTGGGGAATGGGCGCAGGTCCGTGGTCGCACCCCTTGGCAATGCAGTACATCTCCTCTACTTCAGAAGAATAGTTCATAATGTCTCCTTTATGAAGAATAATTCTAATCATCTGCAGAACTGTACACAGCACAGCAAAAGAGGCTGAAGCCGGGGTTCAGAGGTGATCAGGAAAACAACAGGATAATAAATCGTAACTGCTCAGGAGCACCTCACGGAGTCTGCGCTTACCTCTTCGCCCATTTAAGCCTGCTCGATCAGCACAAGTACGCTTCACCGTCTAAAATGAACAGGTAAGCGTAGACTCCGAATCTAAGGCATTTCTGAACAGTTGCAGGATGGTGGTTTTGCAAATTTTCCGCACTTTTCTACACCAACCTGAATAGTTATAATAAATCATACTACAAATCTGCAAAAGACGCACCGGGTTTGAGCTACAAGAAGGATTCTTTCTCAGTACCGGGCATTGTAGAATAAATCGTAAAAGATGGGGATTTTCTCTATCCTGTCTTGTCGTTGTTTCTGTTCCACAGTTTATCAGCCAGCCCGGAGTGACGTATGGTCCGGCGACTGACTGCTGCGGCAAGGATTTCCGGCCCAGTGCAGAGGATGAGTCTGCTGCGGGCACGGGTAATGCCGGTGTATATGAGTTCGCGGCTCAATACCCTGCTTTCCTCTTCGGGCAGGAGGAGTAGAACCCGGTCGAACTCCGACCCCTGGGCCTTGTGAATGGT
>WFRY01000179.1 GCA_015486315.1 Desulfobulbaceae bacterium | reverse complement strand
CCTTAGCTTATCCCCAAACTGGAAAAGCACGTCTTCGATGGTTTTCTCTGCCAGGCATTTCTCTGGTTTTTCTGGCCCCGGTTGAATCCCTTTGGGTGCTACTTCGGAGCAATTCAACGAGGTAAATCTGTTTCTTGAAGAAGGGCAGGGGACAAGGGGATTTCCCCTTTTTCCTAATATAGCACTATGTCCCGTCCATGGGTACTTATCAAGCTCTTTTAGATCTTTTACCAGGCCAGCACGTAGGGGGTGGAGATGGATGTAACGAATAAGCTCCAAGAAGACTAATGGGGACAGGCGAATAATGCTTGACATGCTTCCCCGGTCCCATTAGTCTCAATGCATAATAATCTAGTCATGCCAACACAGTTTTAACAAAAGGAATCACCATGCCACGCAAAGCCCGCATGCTTATAGAGGGTGAACCGGCAGTTTATCATGTCATGTCCCGCACAGCCCTTGACGGATTTGTTATTGGTGATGCGGAGAAGGATTATCTCCTGCAGCTCATCAAACACCTGAGTTCTGTCTATTTTGCTGAAATTCTGACCTTTTGTATCATGGGCAACCATTTCCATATTGTGGTGCGCATGCATCCCGGCACAGGTTATTCTGATGAACAAATCAAGGAGCGTTTTATCAGGTACTATGGAGATAAAAAGAACCTGACTGCCGGTCAGATTCCCATGTTTCGGGAGAAATGGTCAAAACTCTCTGAGTTTATGAAGGAGATCAAACAGTGCTTCTCCAGGTACTACAACAAACTCCACAAACGGCGTGGTTTTTTCTGGGCAGACAGATACAAGAGTGTGATTGTGGAAGATGGAGACACCTTAATCAACTGCCTTGCCTATGTTGAGCTTAATCCTGTTCGTGCCGGTATAGTTGACAGACCGGATGAATATCGCTGGAATGGACTTGGCTGGCATGCTCAGACGGGCAACAGGGACAGGTTTCTCTCTGTGGATTTTGGGCCGCAAGATTATAAAGAAACTGATATTTCTGAACGTTTGGCACGGTACAGGGAATTTGTTTATGAAGCAGGTGCGGTTGAGTCGATAAAAGGCAGGAAAAGAGAAAGGGATAAAGGGTTCAAGCCTACCATTGTAGACAGGATGCGGGCCCACACCCGTTACTTTACAGACAGTGGTATTATCGGCAGCCGTGAGTTTGTCAGGAGGTTGTGGAACAGGCTAAGAGCAGATGAAGACAACCCGGATAAGGCACCGGTAGGAATTTCCGGCATACCAGGAATGTATTCCCTGAAGAGGTTGAGCGAGAATATTTGAGTCATGGATAACTGTGGCTTGAATTGAGCGTTTCAAAAGTTTGAAACCCTTCGGAATTGTCGTCTTCACCGCATCTCCTTTGTCATCGGGTTCCCCATATAGCCGACTATAATGGGAATTCCTCTTTCGCGGATATGCAGCAAATCCGACCATCGCTCAAGGTTAATCATGAAAAGTGATTGCTGCTTTCCTGATTTAATTCGCCGATGATGATTCAACATGACGGACGAGGAGGCTTTTCCCGTGATTGGCGCTATAGAATGGCAGGAAATTTACCTGGGCAAGCCTGTACCGGGCGAAGGGAACAGGCAAAATATGCTCTTCTTGACATTAAAATGCCCAAGCTTAAAGAGGCCGGTTATTTTTGCGAGCAGGCCGGCCATGGAGATTGCTGAAAATACCATGGCAAAGGTAAACAGGCGGATACTCATGGTCCGGTTTTCACGCAGACCGGCATCGATTTTGGTGTCCATCCGTTCTATGATGGTGTCAAGTTTGGCGTTGACCTGGTCAAAACGTCTGTCGACCTGCTCGAAAAGTGTATCGACCTGCTCGAAACGTCTGTCGACCTGTTCGAAAGGTGTGTTCATATCGAGTTTGATTTCGTCGAATCGACGATCCATATCCGCCCGGATTTCTTTCTGGCCTTCTTTGAGTTCATCAACCTGTTTCTGCAGGTGATCAAAGCGTATCTCAAAGTATCGTGACGTGGGGATAATATTGGCCACCAGCAGATCGAGTTCTTTCTTGTTGATGGAGATGTCTTTTTCTTCTTTTTCGTTTTCTGCCATGAGCCTTCTTCCGTAGGATAATATGGTTTCTTCAATTCAAATATAACAATCAGGTACAGG
>WFRY01000178.1 GCA_015486315.1 Desulfobulbaceae bacterium | reverse complement strand
TCGGAGATGTGTATAAGAGACAGGTCTTCTGGTGGTTTACCGTTATTTTCTGCACAGGCTGTCAGGTAGAGTCGTAACCAGTGATGGCAGTTGAGACCACATAAAACAAGGGTCTGGAAAATTGAAAACATCATCGCAGCCAGTTCAGAACTCCAAAGGCTTCCTGAACCATAAAAATTCTTACGCCCAGTCACTGGATTACGAATAGATCGCTCTCCATTATTGTTGTCCATTGGTACTTCTGGATGTTCTACAAAAACTGTCAAACCGTCCCAATGATTTTTCAGGCTGGTTAAAATTTTAAATTTGACATCTGTGAGCATGGTTGAATCAGGGGCGTCAGGTTTGTACTCATGTATAGAGGCATCCCGTTCCCCGGCCATGATGTCTATTTTTATAACGAGCTTCTCATGTTCTTTTTTGAATGCTGCAGATTGCCTCTGCATAGGTAGTTTTGGGTCAAACTCTTTAGTGCGTTTATTATTGCAGTGGTAGAGTGAGCCTAATCTCAATAAATGATGGACTCATCTCCAGGATATTTGAGGGGATATCCGACATTGAGTATTTTCCTCCAGGATCTTATCATCCGATTATGTTCCTGGGGCTCTGCCCCAGACCCCGAGGTTTTTAAGGCATGGAGGCTCCTCTGAAATACCAGTCATCATAAAAAAGGGGAGCCCGAAGACTCCCCCCGATGACGATATTTCGTCGTCGCCTATCCGGTTATCCCTCGGCGAGTTGCTCCTCAGCAGAGCTCGCTTCCGTTTCACCGGACCTCTTTTCCCATGATAGACATGGAATGTCTTTATTTCATCCGGAGCCGACCCTGCGTGGGGTGCGTGCATAAAGGTTCAGAAAGAGTTGTTCATCAAGCTGGGCCTGTTCTTTCTCCGCCCCCACGGTCAGGAGTTCCGCTGCCATGGTATTAAGTAGTCGTAGATTACCGGCTGAATGTTCTACCAGGGTGTCCATCAACGGCCTGCTCATCAGCTGAGGGGCGCCGGCTTGTTCAAGAGAATACTCCAGACATTCCCTTAACTCTCCTGCAGAGTAGGGTTCAAGTGCTCGACGATATCGGATGCGGCTGCCAAGGGCCAGCAGCGCGTTGGAGCGGAATCGTTCCGGAAGCCGCATGTCACCGCAGAGAATTATAGTGAGGAGGCATTGGGAGTCGAACTCTGCACTTCCCAATAATCTCAATTCATTGAGACTGCAGGTCATCATCTCCTGGGCCTCGTCAATGAGCAGCACCGGCCGAAACAGGGTGCTCTTGATGTGTTCCAGCCAACGCTTCCTGAGGGCCTTGAATCCACCGTACCGGTTTGCCGGTGACAGGTTGACCCCGAACAGCTCACCCATCTCCCGGTAAAAATCCCCAAGGCTTGATTGCGGCCTTTCCATTACTCCGACAACAACGGAGTCCAAACGTCCCAGGCGATGGGCCATGAGCTGCAGGCTTTTGGATTTACCCAGGCCTGGATCACCGCAGACAAGAGCGAACCCTCCTTCCATCACCAGGTTCTCGACCCGGAAGAAAAAGGCGTCCATCTCCGGTGGAGACCAGAGAGACTCCACCGGAATACCTGGAAGAAAGGGGTTGTACTTGAGTCCGTACAGGGCCAGTAACCGATTATTGCGCATGATTACCTCCGGTGTTGTCTTTGGCGATGTAGGCCGGGGGCAGTCCGGTTGCGGCGTATTCTTTCAGGAGTTTGCGCAAAAGTGGAGGATGTGGATCCTCGTTTCCATCAACAGAAGGCGTCACCTCAATGGATGGGGCCAGGGTGCGCCTTGCACCACTGAAGTTACCGGATTTATCCTGGGGATAAATATCAGCCAATTGCGTGTTGGTCTTGTGGTCAACCACCCATGCCCTGCTGAGATTCCAACTCCTGTAACGGATATGAAGCCGCTTGAAATGACGGAGCTTTGAAGGAATTTCAAACCGGACGCCCCTGACCTAGACGGTGCCGTCGCTTTGCCTCTGTGCGCGTGATTCACAAACAGTAAAGGCAAAAGACAGCTGTGCAGTGTCAGGGCTGGGGCGTGATACATCTGTCCCTTTGAGGAAACGATCAAGAGGTGAGCAGTTCAGCTCCTCGTGACGACTCCGGTTGTATTCCATCTCCACCCATGCTTGAGTGACCCGGTTCAGGAACTCCAGGGTAAGCGGCTTTACACCGGAGAGCATGGCTATCATCCTTCCTTCCAGCTGTCCCCAGAAAGACTCCTGCTTGCCGTTTTGATAGGGGCTGTAAGGAAGAGTAGTCTCATGTTCAATGCCAAGACGGCCGAGACCATTTCTGGTTTCTCCGGCGATCATTGCTGCTCCGTTGTCTGTCATGAGGCTTCGCGGTAGTCCGCGTTTCTGGCAGGCTTGAGTCAGTGCATGGATCAGCGAGTCGGCGGTTTCATCAACGTACCACTGGATATGACAACACAGTCGTGAACAGTCATCCAGAATACACATGGCTTTAGGCGTGTGATAATTTCCATACGTGTCAATGACCTTCCGGCTGCCACTGTGAAAATCAAGATGCCAGAGGCTGTTGACATAATCGGCCTCAAAGCTTCGTACTTCACGCTGTTCAAGACGGGCAGCAGCTTTTTTCTGACCACTAGTCTTTGCCCGCCGCTTCTTGTACCAGCCGCGTTCTTTCATACGTCTGCATACCGTTGAATAAGAAGGTGCCCGGCCAAATTCAGGTTGTTCTTCAACCAGTGCAGCAAGGTTATCGGCGTGCAGCTGATAACTCCAGTGCGGGTAATGCTTATATTGCCTGGCCAGCTCCTCAAGTACTCGACCACTCAAGGCCTTATTGCTGCCGGCATCTGAGCGAACCTGTCTGCCCAACGATGCAACCGGATCACCGCTCCCCAGCGCCTGGTAATACCAGCGCTCAATGGTTGAAGCACCGAACCGTATCCATTCATCTTTGAACGGATGCTGATAGTTACGATCGGCAAGAAGACGGATCGATTTTCCCAGTTTGCCCTTCTCCGGTGGACTGGTCAGCAAAGGACCAATCACTGAGAACCGCAACTGTCCCCAATCAGAGATTTTTTTCTTCATTTCATAACTCCCTTGGTTGAAATTGAGAATTTCATATGGAAGTCATCATCTACACCACCTGACTGCCACTGCCTATTCCCCATCTTTTGCGGGAGATTGTTCTCACTCAGGGAACATGACCAGATGCTAGAAATTGCAGGCAGCTCATCAAACCACCGAAGGGAGATGTCCGAGTACGAAAAAAATATTCAACCAGACTGCAAGGGAGATCGTGATTGCTGATTTGCGCAGAAACCAGGCCACGCAATCGTTGCCACTGTTGACTTACAGGGAATACCTCATGAAAATACTGTATCCAGCGGACAACAGTATTCCTGGAAATGGCAAATTTTCGGGCCAGCATATTGATGCTGTAGGCTTGGGGGTTCTGCTGTCGCAGGGTTGTGATGACCAGGATGATCGCACCCCAGTAAACCTTCCGCCCAAGAAACAGGCAGGACGGAGGTAACAACCTGCGCCGACATTCTTCTTTGCTGCAGCAAAGGCTCAGACGAACACAATATTCTTCCGGTATACTGTCCGGGCCGCCTCGGGGCTTTCTGGTATAAGGAGCGTTATGAAGTGGGGAATGACAGAAAGGGCACCCGGCTTGTCGGCATGCAAGAGCAAGATCCTGGTCTATCTGGTGAAGTATGCGAAAAAAACTGACGTTTTGAAGAAGTTCTGATAACATGGTTCCTGCCTTTTGTTAAGGTAAGGCAGGGAGCCCCGCACCAAATAATCCGCCAAGATACTTGAGGGGGCTCCTTGCCACTTCCTCACATATCTTGCACATTTTTCATCGTTTTTCCATCAGTTATCTTGATCACTCACAATCTGTCACCTCATCTGCTGTTTCCGTGATTGCAATCGAACTCGATGGTCGATCCCTTTTGACAAAACAGTTGGCATAAGTGTCGACACGCCTGGCCTCATGAACAAAGGCACCATTATGACAGACCTCTATGAGATCACCCTGATTCCCGGGGTCATAACGCAGAGTAACGGTCTCGCCTACAAGGGAGGCATCAACTTCATACACCGTACCGTTGAGGCTGACGGTTCTGTCTTTTTGGACTTTCCGTTTGCTTTCAAACAAAAAGAGATCATCAATATCAACCCCGGGTTCCGGATACCGCACCCTTTGCCCGACTTGTGCCCAGCGATCAAGTGGTGGTTCTCCAAGTATTCTATGGGGAGTACGGTGATATTCAATTTCTATATAGGTCCATAAAGCCCTGTTGATACTCTCCAGGCTCTGCATGTCTTTTTGTGTCAGCATGGGGAGAAACTGAAGACGTATGGTTCTGAACCAACGCTCTATTTTTCCTTTTGCTTCTGCATGATATGGCCGGGCATGAATCAGGGTTATTCCCAGTTTTGCACAGACAAGCGATAAGTGTTGCGACCGAAAAGCTGAACCGTTATCTACAAAAAGACGCATGGGGATCCCCCGCCTGAGTATTGCCTGTTTCATGACATCCATAAAATCGATGGTCTTCTCAGAAAAAGCAAAGGCTGCATAGGGAATTACTCTGGTTGCATCGTCAATAAAGGCAATAAGGTATGTCTTGCATTTTCGACCATTCTCGGTTTTGACAGCCGGGCCATGCATGACATCACTCATGAACAGGTCACCGGCATACTGAAAGGCAAAGCGACGGTGATCCTTGGCTGGGGATTTCTGTTTTCCAGTTAATCCATGGCGGGCAAACAGCTTGTACACTGTGGACTGGGGCAGGCGTATATCATTGGGTATTGCCCCGGTTGCTCTGGCCTTTTTGATGACCAGCGGAACTGTCAGGTCAGGATATTCCTCTTTAGCATTGAGGAGTATATCAGCGACTTCAAGAGGAAGTTTACGGGGTTTTCCTTTATCCGTGCGCACTTTGGGGAGTAAGCCGTCAAACCCGTCTTTGCGGTATTTTTTCAACCACGAACGAATAGTTTCCTCGGCAATTCGGGTACGAGTAGAGCCGGGAATAGTATATTGGCGCTCTGCTTTTTTACGAATCAGCTGATAGAGCCCCTTGGTTCCAGGTGGCAGGTGAACGAAGTCCGCAATAACCCCGTACCGGAACAGAGCTGTTTGTTCGGACAATTTGTTTGAACCTTCTTTTTTCATAACATCCTCCATACATATTTCAAATGAATGCATGGTGACGTTGTATCAGCTTACAAGGCCATTGCCAGTCCCCATCAATTGTTGGAACGCGTAGAAAGAGAATCCCGCCTGAGATGGCGGGGGCCGAAACCGATAATAGGCGGGAGGCTCTGGAGGTGTTCTTCACAAAGAGAACGGAGGTGGTTTAACATTGCTTTCACTCCGTATTTTTCCCGAAAAGATGACAGGTCAGCAGGGCACTCAGTACAGAGAAGTCCTGCCAGGATATTGAGGATCTCCCGTACAGGCTTTATCCTGCGTCTCAGCCACCGCAGGGCAGAGGGCAGCGTGATCTCAGGTCGTAGGATTTCAGCGGCTGCTTCCTGGCTCGGAGCCTGCTCTGCAACATTGACGACATGCTCTACTTCGTCTAAAGTTCCAGGAAAACGGGATGCATAAAAATCCGGCAGCAGGCTGATGGTACAGTGCTGTGATGGGCAATACCATCTGGCCACCAGACAATACTCCGGGAATTTTCTTGGGTATGTTCCATGCCGGGAAAAGCCACATCCTCCTTCCGGATGAAATGGGCAGCAACGCAGCTGGATATTTTTCCAGCCCTCTTGCTCCCTGTATTCTTCTTCAGTCAACTGTTCAGGATATCGGATCTGCATATGAAAATCGGAAGAAATGAACCCTGCCCCTGTGGGAGCGGCAGGAAATATAAGAAATGCTGCCTGAAACCGGCAGCCCCCACCATAAAGACAAAAAAGACAAAACCTGTCTATACTTATACCGATCTTGATCAGTTTTCAAATCAGGTTCCGGAATTGATAGCACAGGGGAAGTATGATGAAGCAGAGAAAGTCTGTCAGACATTGCTCTCAGAATTTCCAGAACAGATCGACGGGTTGCACAGATTTGCAGAGGTTTTGGAAGCCAGAGGTGAGAACCTGAAGGCTGCTGAGTATTATCGTAAAACGGCTGAATTTGCCAAACAGGCAGAAGGCTTTGAAAAGGAGTCTGTGGATTTCTTTAAAAAGAGGGCTGAACAGCTTGCTGAGGAGGTTAAATAATTTCTCTTTCTTTTACTGTTTCCAGTAAACCACCGGTGGGGTAATCTGATTTTTTTCGCCGGTATTTTGTTATTTATTTAGACCGACAACAGGTATCGACCACAGTCTTCTTCCAGAATTTGAAAGAGAAGTCAACATGTTAAAACACAACCTATTTCCATCAATCCCCCCTGGAAGTTGGAAAATCCATATGAAAGATTTATGGGCAGGCGGCAACAGGAAAAAACACCCCGTTTTTAAAGCCTTGAGTAAAAAAGATGTTGATGATTTTGTAC
>WFRY01000177.1 GCA_015486315.1 Desulfobulbaceae bacterium | reverse complement strand
ATGTAACTGTTCAGGGGTGCGCCAGATGTTCATAAGCAGCCCGATCAGCTATACACCAGGTATGCTGGGCGGGCTGATCATGGACAGATGGTGTGCCCCTGAGCAGTTACGTTTTTTGTTGCTTCGGCAGGGCCAGGGTGATTGAGGTTCCCTTTCCCGGACTTGATCTGACTTCAAAAGAGCCATGATGCTGTTCAACTATCTGGTGGCAGACTGCCAGGCCAAGCCCTGTTCCTGTCTTTCTGGTGGTAAAAAAGGGATCAAACATCTGCTCCCGTTCCTCCAGATTCATACCGATTCCATGATCGGTAACAGTAATATATATATTATGTTCATCCGCCTCACAGGACAGGATAACATTATCATCTTCGCTGCTTGCATTAAGCGCATTCTTGAGCAGGTTCAGCAACACCTGCAGGAGCAGATCACTGTCCGCCTCAATGTATCCACTGCAGGAATTTTCCAGGGTAAGAGTCATGTTTTTTTCAGAAAAATCATGTTCCAGAAGTTTGCAGGTCTTGGCAAGCAGTACCGACGGTTCAACCCGGTCAAACTCCGGATCACGGGCCCTGGAGAACTGCAACAGGGTGGAAATGGTCGCATTCAGACGGTCAACTTCTCCAACCATCAGATCACTGTATTCCCGGGAGGCATCATCTTCTGCTCTGCTGCCGAAATACTGGGCAAAACCGCGCAAGGTCCCCAGAGGATTCCTGATCTCATGGGCTATACCTGCCGCCATCCGGCCAAGGGAGGCAAGCCTCTGGGAGCGGGCCAACTGTTCTTCCATGGCCCGAATTTCCCGGAGATCCCGAAGCAGCAGGACGGCACCAAGTTGATATCCCTCTTCATCCAGCAGAGCAGAACCGCTGATCTCCACCGGCACTTCATTGCCGTCGGCACGGAGAAAGGTGTACAGAAAGGAAGAAACCCCGTCATCTCTGCTCAGGGAGTCAACCGGCCATCCCTTAAACAGTTCTTCAGGATTTTTTCCTTTCAGTTCCTCTATATTCATGGCCATAAACTCCAACGCCTTGGGATTGCATGACACCACCCGTCCTCTGGAATCCAGGGTGACCAATCCATCGGGCATGGACTCAATAATATTTCTGGTATACAGTTTCATGTTGGCAAGCGTTGTCCGGGTTATCCGCATTCCCTGGTAGAGAAAGAGAAAATAAAATCCGGCACTGCCAAGAAGAAAGAGCAGGCAGCCCATAAAAATGGAATGGATGACATCCTGCTCTCTGGCCTTGAGAAACTCCCCGGTCAGAAGGCCGAGATGAATAACAGCCCGGCCATCTTCAAGTTTCTTCATCAGAGGATCCCGGTTATGCCAGCGGGACCGCATCATCATCGGGGCATCACCGGGCAGGGTCTGGAAAACCGCCGCTACTTCAAAAATCGGTTCTTCACTGTCCACATGCAACATCCTGATGACCGGCTCTCCTGTTTTAAGAACCTGGTCGGTCAGACTTTGATCCTTTGTCAGGTCATGGGTGCCCGCGCTTGCGACCACTGTTCCGTTATCGGTAATAATGGTGATAAAGGCTATCCGGTCAACCTTTGCAGTTTCCCGTACCAGGGTCACCACCGGCAGGTCGATGGACATCATCTCGTGCATCATGGTGGTGCGCGCGCCGGCCTCAAAACTGCGGATCAGCGTCAATCCCTCGTCAAGAAGGAAACTTTCCATAATCTTCTGTTCACGGCTTAAATTACGTATCGTACTGGTCACCAGCAGACCTGCCAGCATGAGCGTAGTCAACAAAATGGCAAAGAGGGGCTTGGATAATTTAAATGATTGTCTGCCTGGAAGTCGTAACATGTGGTCAACACAGTTTATTTTTTGGTCGGTTTACCGACAGGAGGAACCGTCTCATTAAGGGTGCAATCAAAAACAACTTCACATTCCGAGTAGACACTGCAACATATCTTCGGCCGATCTTCAATCGCGAAATCCTCAACGCAGCCCTGCTACGCCTGCGCTTTCACTCAATCAGATCGACCAAATATATGTCACATTGTCTACACATTTCTACGAAGTTATTTTTGATTGAACCCTAAGTAT
>WFRY01000176.1 GCA_015486315.1 Desulfobulbaceae bacterium | reverse complement strand
CCATCCTCCCAGTACGGAGAACAGCACCACCAGGAGGCCGGAGAGAATGAGCAGGGTCCTGAGCTGGCTGCGCAGGGTCCATGAGGCGGTTTTATGTAGAAATATCATACAACGGAACCATTGCCTTCCGAAGAGGAGAAGAACAGCCGGGCAAAGCCGATAAAATGGGTAGATAAGATCGTCATTAATGGATTATCGGGACTTTTTCAAGTCAGCTGCAGTCTTAAAAGTGAATGTCTAAGAGCAGGTAGATATCGTCCAGGGTCATATTGGTTGCACTTGCAGCTCCGATATACGTTCCGCTTCCGGTGTAATCAAATTCAGCCCGCGTATATCCGGCCCGGAAAAAAAGATATTTATTGACCGGTTGAATATAGTAGGCATCGTACACCGAACCCCGGGTTGCAAGTTTGTTGAACGGATCCGGAGTGCCGACGGTCATGGAATACCAGTATCTTGAGCCATAGTTATATTCAAAACCAAGTTTTGGGTTGTTAAGCGGATCATAGGGGATTGTGTAGCGAAGGCCGCCGTAAAAAGCATATCCTGTCTGCTCTTCTGCATGGTCCCAGGAGAAAAAACCTATTGAGACCGGTCCATACGGGGTATCGGACTGGTCATCAGGGGAGGTGTGGTTGCCCGCATAGGAGAAAAAGAGGTCCAGGCCGCTCTCCATAATATTTTTTACCTGGATGTGCGCACCCCACAGGTCCATGTCACCGATGTTTTCATTGCTGAAGTAATACCTGGGCTCCATGGGGCCGAAGAACGTTGTAGGCAAGCCCTGGATTCGCGCATAACTAAGTACCATGAGGCTGTTTTGCAGACCCGGGATTTCGCTTTCAAAAAAGGCGGCATAAATGTCGGAATCTCCGGCTTCATTGTCATCCATGAAGGGAAACGGGTTCAAATATGAGTCGGTATCACTGTGGTAGGCTTTGCCATAGGCAAAACGAAGTCCGTTATTGTTGAGGTGGGTATACTGGTCAAGGCCGATAGTTGCAACTATTCCGTCGGCAATACCGTTAAAGAGGAGGGCCGGATAGGTTGATTGCCGAACGGTATTTTCTTTGAACTCAAAGGGAGGGCCTTCACTGGATGGTTGTCGACCGACGGTCAGGGCAAATGGAACGGGGAGGCCTTTGGGAATCCAGTTAATGTAAAAGCGATCAATGCCGAGTCCCTGTTCCTGATTGCTCAACAAAACCTGACTCCTGTCAAAAAAAGCATCACCGCTGTCCGAGTCGCCCCAATAGCCTCCTGCCGATAGGCGGCCATGGAAATCAATGGTGTCGGTGACCAGGGCATCCATCGTGATACGAAAGCGATTGGACCAGTTATTGTAGTCCTTTCGACTGGTTTCATGGGTCACTGACTTACTGGCGGCTTCAAAGTAGGTTGCTCCGGATTTGAGGTTGTTCAGGAATGCCGTCAGGTTTATATAGTCATAGTCTTCTGCTTTAAAGGTATCAACACGGGTACGCAGTTCCGCCCCGAAGTTGAGTTTATTCTGCAGTTTTTTGGTTTCCAGCTCGTCCATGGTGTCATAGATTATATTGATATCATCGGCAAGCTTTTTGTAGTTAGCGTCATCGGCAACAGAAGCCGGCTTCGGTTTCCGTGTGGTGGTCTTTGTCGCGTCCTGTCCTGATTCCAGAAATTCGACTCTTTTCTGCAGGGCATCGAGCCGGTTGATGATTGCCTTGTAATCATCAACCGGGATCGTGACTGTTTCCGTCGATGCAAAACTGCTGCTCGAAAAGAACAGACCGATGCAAAGTATCAGTGGGGAGATTCGCATTAGTATCCGTGTCGAAGTAGAGGGAATAATCATGGTAGAGCTCATTTGGGAATTGCAGCAGCTACCGGACGTTCACTGTCTGCGGCGTGGTTTTGGAGATACTGGAGGATCGACCTCATTTCCGCATTGCTGATGGTCTCTTTCAAGTCAATGGGATGACGTTGTCGCTTGAAATATTTAATCCAGACAAGGCCGGCCTTGTCCGCCGGATTTACCGGCATTGCCTGACCGCCTGTATGATGGCACTGTCCGCATTTGTTGATGAATATCGTCTGGGGTTCAGCTCCGCAGGCCGGACCGTTGAGGACAACGGCAAGAGAGAAGGCGGCACTAAAGAAAAGGCAGCGCCGCAGGCTGTACAGGAATGAAGAGGTTCTGTCACGCAAAGGTATTAGAACAACCGGAAAAAGTTTCGTTGTACCTGATAGTCAAACCGACGACGTTCATGAGTAGAGAATTATATCTTATCTTTTTCGGAAAACGGTTTATGAATCTTTGTATTTGAGTGTTATCCTGCCTTGATCATAATTATAATAAGGATCAGGTTGAGAAGCAAATTAAATGATGAAATCAAGTAAATTTACTGATATTAATGCAAACCTTTTACCAGTTGATCCAGGGTGATAATTACAGCCTGAAAAATATGCCGGGAGGACAGGGATGAAGTACAGTAAATTTGGTAAAACAGGTCTCGCCATGCCGGTGCTGTCCTGTGGGCTGATGCGTTCTATGTTTTCCTGGCAGGATATGCCCGACAGCAAAATTCCGGATCTTCGTCAGCAGAACCTCGCTGAACTGGTGGAAACTGCTCTGCAGCTCGGTATAACTCATCTGGAAACCGCACGCGGCTATGGCAGTTCCGAGCGGCAGCTTGGTCGGGTACTGGCCGATTATGATAGAAACTCTTTTATACTGCAGACCAAGGTCGGCCCGGAGGATGATCCGGATAGATTTACTGCCAATGTAGAGGACTCCCTTCACCGGTTAGGGCAAAAACGGCTGGATCTCCTGGCCCTGCACGGAATAAATGATTATCGCAGTCTCTGGCAGGCCTGCCGACCGGGCGGCTGTCTTGCCGCCGCCCGCCGGCTGCAGGCACAGGGAAAAGTCGACTGGGTCGGTTTTTCCGGACATGGTGACCTGGAGATACTGCTCAGTGCCATTGGTCATACTGGAGATAACGGTTTCGATTATATAAATCTGCACTGGTACACCATCTGGCAGCGAAATAATCCGGCCCTTGCAGCTGCAGAGGAAAGGAACATGGGGGTATTTATTATCAGCCCGACCGATAAGGGGGGAATGCTGCAGCAGGCACCGGAAAAGTTATGCAGCTTGAGCTCTCCGCTTACTCCCATGCAGTTTAATGATCTGTTTTGTCTGCAGCACCCATGTGTAAATACCATAAGCGTGGGGGCATCCTGTCCCGAAGATTTTAAAGCCCATCTTGAAATAGTATCCCGCATTGATGATGAGGGACTGGTACAGGATATTTACCGGAAATGGGGACAGGCAATGGAGGAGGCAAGCGGCAAATCCAGACCGGATGCGCTGTGGGACAGCTTTCCCTCCTGGTGGCAGACTCCCGGTTATATGAATATCGGCTTCATGCTCTGGCTTTATAATTGTGTCCGAGGATGGGACCTGCTGGAGTTTGCCCGTAATCGCTACCGGATGCTGGGCACGGAGATGCCCTGGGTGGCTGGAAATGATGCCTGGGCCGCGCAGCGCTATGATCTGGCCCAGCTTGCCGATAAGGCAGGTATGTCGGCAGAAGAACTGAGGGCATTGCTTGTCGATGTCCATACCCTGCTGGGCAGGAAACAGCCCGGTTGACCGACCGTTGGTCAGTGG
>WFRY01000175.1 GCA_015486315.1 Desulfobulbaceae bacterium | reverse complement strand
TTTATGGAAAGAGTTCATAGAACGGTACCATTATTTGGGTTTCAAGGTTCCCTTTGGTGCCCATATGAGATATTTTTTCCACATCACTTTAAATGGCAGAAAGAAAGTAGCAGGCTGTCTTCAGTTTTCCAGCCCCGCATGGCGCATAGCCTGCCGTGATAAATGGATAGGGTGGGACGATGCTGTCAGAGGAGCAAATCTTCAACGCATAATTAACAACAGCCGTTTTCTTATTCTTCCATGGATCAGTATCAAAAATCTGGCGAGCAAGGTTTTAAGCCTTGCTCTATGCAGTATAGATGATGACTGGGCTGAACGTTATAGCATCCGTCCGGTTTTGGTAGAAACCATGGTTGACTCCTCAAGATATGAGGGAACCTGTTACAAGGCGGCCAACTGGATCAAGCTGGGAAGCACCAGTGGTCGAGGCCGTATGGACAGGAGAAATGTACGACGGAATTTCTGTCCCAAGACAGTTTATGTCTATCCGCTGCACCATGATTTTCAGAATATTCTCAAGGGGGTTTGAGCATGGCTGTAGTGCAAGTTTTGTCAATCACAGATCCTTTTGAGGTGTTCAGGAAAATGGCTCATGAAGCAGTTGATGCATTGGTAGAAAAATTTGAGGATTTTTTCAAAAAAGGCGACCTGCCAACTGTAACCGAGATAAGTGAGCGATTTAACGAGACGAAGCGTGCTTTTCTCGGACAATGCCTTGAAAGCATGCTTCAAACTCTCGCGGCAGACTTTTTGAGACAGGAATATGCCTCATGCCCTGGATGTGGCCGTCTGGTTCGCCGTAAACGTATAGACAAACGCAAGGTATCGACTATTCCTGGCGATTTTGTTCTGCCCCGGCCTTATTTTTACTGCGCTGATTGTGGCTGCGGCTTTCATCCTCTGGATGAACATCTTGAAATTGTTCAAGAACTGCATCAACTGGATATTCAGCAAAAGATTGCCAAATTAGCTGCGGATTTGCCATATGAGAGAGCTGTTGAACATTTCACTGATTTGACAGGAATAGAGGTATCAAGCCATTTTGGTCATAAAACATTAAATGCCATAGGCAAAGAAGCTACTGCGGAAGTAGTGATTCCTGACATGGAGGAAATATCCAGAAGGATTGATGCGCTATCAGATGGCGCATCACGGCCGGTAATGGTTCTGGCTCTTGACGGCGCTCACATGCCTACCCGTCCCGAGGGTGGTAGAGCTGAAAAGAGGGGGCCAGGCAAATACAAGGAGGCAAAGGGATTCCGTCTGTACCTAATGGGGCCAGATGAAAGGATAGTTCACATTGCAAGCTGGCATCAAGTCAAGGATGCCTCAGCATTTGAAGAAGAAATTGCATTGATAGCCTCACGCATTCCACAGGATAAGGTAAAAATATGTCTGCTTGGTGACGGAGCTTCCTGGATATGGAATCTTTACAAGAAATATTTTCCAGAAGGGACAGAGATTCTGGATTATTTTCATTGTTCAGAGCATGTATTTGAAACCGCTTTTTGCCAATATGGTGAAACGCTTGATGCCCGTGAATGGGCGGAATCTGTAATGACTCGTTTAGGTCTGGACATGGCAGGTTCTGTAATAGCTGGTCTGAAAAGAATGAAACCTGCCAATGAGGATGCAGAAAAATCTATTTTAAGCCTGATAACGTACCTCGAAAATCACAAATACAGGTTCGGTTACGACGAACATAAAAAAGAAGGCTGTCCTATCGGTAGTGGTGGAATAGAATCATCGAACAAGTTTATATGCCACACCCGGATAAAGAGATCAGGTGCCTGGTGGCTCAAAGAAAATTGCAACGCAATGCTTCGAGTACGCTGTGCGATTTATAATGGGACTTTCAAGCAAGTCATTGAAAATTATAAGGCATCTAAATTTAAAAAATTAAAGTAACGAGACAAACGGGGAATGCTCCCATCGTCTTCATCCGCACCCCTGACGTCCAGCATATCCGGCAGAGTCGTATCCTCCCACCAGGCCGTGGTTCCAAGCTTGGAACGGGGCTCCAGGATACGTGCTGCCACCATGGCTAAAACCAAATCCCGCT
>WFRY01000174.1 GCA_015486315.1 Desulfobulbaceae bacterium | reverse complement strand
CATTCGGGGATGCCGATCGTCATTACAAGCACTCCGTCATCCCGGCATACTGTGAGCCGAACCATAAAGTAAGAGACAGCAGCTTGTCACTACTATTGAGCAGTTACGTAACTATTCAGGTGGCTGCAGAAAACTTGCAAAACCACCGTCCTGTAACTGTTCAGGAGGGCCTTAGATTCGGAATCTTCGCTTACCTGTTCATTTAAGACTGTGAAGCGTACTTGTGCTACTCAAGCAGGCTTAAATGGGCGAAGAGGTAAGCGCAGACTCCGTAAGGTGCTCCTGAACAGTTACGAAGTTACTATTATTCCTCAACTTCCATACTGGTCTTGATATAATTGTAATCCGAAATAATGGTCCACTGCCGCGCCTTTTTCATGAATTTCCTCTCGGACTCCAGGATCTCCTTAAACTGCGGGTCCTTGGCGGCATAACTGTCCAGCAGCTCATCTGTAGCCTTTTTCATGGCCTTGAGCACCGGCAGGGGGAAGGTTTTTACCTTAATATTGGGATAGTCGGTTTTCATCTTCTCCCAGGCGTTGGCACTGGCGGCAAAGTTCTCATAGTACATATCCGCGGCTGCGGCCTTCATGGCTGTCTGCAGAATGGCTTTATTTTCCGGAGAAAGTTTTTCATAGGCACGCTTGTTGATCAGAAACTGCATCTCGGAAGCCGGCTCATGCCAGCCCGTGTAATAGTATGGGGCGATTTTATGGAACCCCATTTTAATGTCCATACCGGGACCGACCCACTCCAGGGCATCAATGGTACCGCGGTCCAGCGAGGTATACAGCTCGCCGGCGGGAATATTGGTCACATTTACTCCAAGCTTGGCAAAAACTTCTCCGGCAAGGCCGGGAATACGCATCTTCAACCCTTTGAGATCATCAAGGGTGTTGATTTCTTTTTTAAACCAGCCGCCCATCTGGACACCGGTGTTTCCACCGGGATAGTTTAAGACGTTGAAACGGTCATAGACCTGCTGCATATACTTCATACCATCATCATAATAAAACCAGGCATACTGTTCAGCAGTGGTCATACCAAAGGGCAGAGTGGTAAAGAAAATAGTGCTGATATCTTTGCCCTTCCAGTAATAAGAGCCGCTGTGGCCCATCTGATACTGGCCGCCCTTGACCATATCCAGGATACCAAGAGGCGCCTTGTGTTTCTCTTTCCCCTCAACCTTGATGATAAACTTGCCACCACTCATCTCTTCAACCATCTTGGCCAACTGGGCCGGAGGTGAGGCGAGCGGGGTCAGGGTTGACGGCCAGGTCTCGGCAAGTTTCCATTTCACGACTTTCTCAGCCAGGGCAGGGGTTGCCAACATGGCTACAGCGGTAACAGCGACCGCAATCTTTGCAGCAAATTTCATGATCACTCCTGTTAAATTCTTCTTCATCTGTATCCGAACAGACACAATCCTAATTAAGTAATAAATACTATTACCGGATTCATAATACGATAAAAAAAATTTACAATCTCTTTTTCTAAAAAAAAATCAGTTCCCATCCTCCTGCCCGTTAAAATATTGTCTGGCGAGATTAACCTCCTCTTTAGAACCAATAATCAACGGTACACGCTGGTGCAGGTCGGTAGGCTCTATATCCAATATGTTGCGTCCGTCATCGGTAATTGCAAGGCCACCTGCCTGTTCAACCACCAGGGCCAGAGGGGCAGCCTCGTAGAGCAGGCGCAGTTTACCCTCCGGTTTGTCCGTGTCTTTCTTGTCCCGGGCATATAAAAACACTCCGCCCTTAATCAGGTTACGATGAAAATCAGCCACCAGTGAGCCGATATAACGCAGGCTGTAGGATCGTTCACCCCGAAAATCCATGTCCTTTAAATGTTCTATATAGGCCCGGGTATTGTCATACCAGTATTTTGTATAGGCCTCATTAACACTGTAGTACGATGAACGTTCCGGCATTCTGATATCAGGATGGGAAAGAAAAAACTCTCCCACACTCGGATCCAGGGTAAATCCGTGCACTCCGTCTCCTGTGGTGTAGACCAGCATTGTGCTGGAACCATAGATAATATAACCGGCTGCGACCTGATCACTCCCCTTCTGCAGCAGGTCTGCCATGTTCCCCTGTTTGCCGCTGCTTTTTCGGCGGTGAATGGAAAAAATGGTACCGATACTGACGTTTACATCAATATTGGATGATCCATCCAGGGGATCAAAGGCCACGCTGTACTTTCCTTCATACCCGTCAAGTACCGGAATCACATCATCATCTTCTTCCGAACCCATCACACAGATATAACCACATTGCTCCATGCGCCGTTTAATGGTCTGGTTGGCAAATTCATCAAGTTTCTGTACATCCTCACCCTGGATATTAACCTTGCCGGACTGTCCGAGGATATCGGCAAGACCAGCCATATTCACCTCTGCACTGATAATCTTACCGGCAACAATAAGCTCGTTGAGGAGTCCGGTCAGCTCACCGGTCGCCTCAGGATGGAGCATCTGACTATCCATAATCTGTCTGCTGACGGTAATCCCCTTACGCTTGGCCATTATTTTCTCCTTTACTTTTGTTGATATCCTTTATTTCCAGTTACGGACCAGATGTAACAGCGTTCTGACCGCTATGCCGGACGGCCCCTTGGGTATATAGCTCTTTTCGGTAAAGTTCCAGGCTGTTCCGGCAATATCAAGATGAGCCCATGGAGTATCACCGACAAATTCCTGCAGATAGGCGGCTGCAGTGATGGTACCTCCGCCCTTACCACCGATATTTTTGATATCCGCGACCCTGGACTCGATCTGTTTTGAGTATTCCGGCCCCAGAGGCAGACGCCACAGGGGTTCCCCGGCCCGATCACCGGCCCTGATAATTTTTTTCACCAGTGCATCATCGGTTGCCAGCAACCCGGTCCGGTGGTGCCCGAGGCCGACAATCACAGCACCGGTCAGGGTGGCAAGATCAACCACGGCATCGGGTTTGTAGGTTTTAATCCCATACGCCAGGGCATCAGCCAAGATCAGACGTCCCTCTGCATCGGTATTAATCACCTCCGATGTCTTGCCGCCGAAATGGGTGATAATATCTCCAGGTTTGATTGCCGACCCTCCGGACAAGTTTTCAGTGGCAGGTATCAGGGCGACCACGTTAATACCCCCGGGTTTTTCCTCGGCAATGGCCTGCATGGCACAGATAACCGCTGCCCCGCCGCACATATCATACTTCATATCCTCCATACCGGCGGCCGGCTTCAGACTGATTCCCCCTGAATCAAAGGTCAGTCCCTTTCCCACCAGCATCAGGGTAGGACCTTTTTTAGTTCCCCGGTACTTGAGAATAACCAGTTTCGGCGGCAGGTCAGAGCCCTGGTTCACTGCCAGAATCCCGCCCATGCCAAGCTTTTTCATACCCGCCCGGTCAATGACGCGGCAACTCATTCCGGATTTGCGGCCCAACTTTCGGGCAAACTCTGCAAAACGGGACGGAATCCAGCTGTTGCCTGGTTCGTTTGCCATGTCACGGGCAAGACATCCTGCCTCAGCTCCTCTTGTTCCCCGCCTCATCCCCCGACGAACTGCAGCCCTGTCAAAATCACCACTCTGGAGAATAAAACGAGCCACCCGACCTGCCCGGTCCTCATCTTTATCAACGGTTTTATATTTATCAAAACGATAATTTGCCAGAATTAACCCCTCACACATACATTCTGCAAGATCATCATCTGCAAGTCCGGTTTTTTCAGGCAGTACAGCCATCAAGGTTTTCACCTTGAAATCACCAGCCCTGCCGACAGCAGTACCGGCGGCAAGCCTGATCTGTTCCCGGCAGTCATCTTGTTTTTCCTCTTTCCGGCCAAGCCCGACCACCATAACCCTGGCAGCGGCAAGTTTGTTCTCGGTTGTAGAGGGATAAAACAAAAAGGACTGTCCCTTTCTCCCGGTAAAATCACCGTTCTTCCAGGATACTTTCAGGTTCCTTCGTACC
This sequence comes from Desulfobulbaceae bacterium, assembly GCA_015486315.1. Taxonomy (GTDB): domain Bacteria; phylum Desulfobacterota; class Desulfobulbia; order Desulfobulbales; family Desulfobulbaceae; genus Desulfobulbus_C. The sequence goes on along the minus strand of WFRY01000174.1, from coordinate 2,149 downwards.
GTCTCATTGGGGCAGGGAATTGTTTTTTTGTCTGTCTCAAAAATAAAATATACCAGCAAATCACCGGCAAAGGATCCGGGATCTTTTCCACTCAACTTGATCATGACCACTCCAATTCTGTTAAAAGGTATGATGATTTTTCAAAAAACCATCATGGCCATCATATCTTACCCGCTTCAAGCCAATTGGCAAAACAGTTCATTTATTTTATGATAAAAAAATAATCACTACTCAACCCGGAGCTCTCTCATGATACTGGAACTGACCCTTGCCGTCGGCCTGGCTGTTATCATCTCTGCACTGTGCAGTGTCTTTGAAGCCGTGCTCTACTCGCTGCCCATGAGTCGGATCGAAATGATGACGGATAAAAGACCGGCGACGGCTGAGATCCTGACACAGCTTAAAAATAATATTGAGCAACCGATTACTGCGATCCTCACCCTGAACACCATTGCCAACACCATGGGAGCAGCAGTCGCAGGTGCTGCTGCTGCAGCTGTTTTCGGCGAGAGCAACCTGATCTGGTTTTCCGTCCTGTTTACACTTGCTATCCTGTTGCTTTCAGAAATCCTCCCTAAAACCATTGGAGTAGAGTTTAATACGACGTTAGCCCCCTATGTTGCCCGGCCCCTGCAGTTAATGGTTATGGTGCTCAAACCCATCGTATTAATCTGCCAGGCCGTGACCCGACTGATCCCGAGAAAAAGCAGCACCCTGGTTTCAGCGGATGAACTGACAACCATAGCCCGGCTCAGCAGAAAATCCGGCGAGATCGAAAAAGAGCAGGAACAGGTTATCACCAACATCCTTGATCTTCGCGACAAGACCGTCCGTCAGGTAATGACCCCGAGAACCGTAACATTCAGCCTGAGTAAAGACATGACGGTGGGCGAGGCTGCCTGTCTGAAAAATCAATGGCGTATTCACAGCAGAGTACCGATTTACGACAAGAACACCGATGATGTGGTCGGTATTGTTCTCAGCTACGAGGTAATGATGGCAGCCGCCGATGACAAGCATGATACGACTTTAGAGAAAATTATGAAACCGGTTCACTTTGTGCCGGAAACCGCGCCGTTAAACAAGGTATTCATCGATTTTTTTGAAAAACAGCAGCACCTGTTCATGGTTGTCGACGAATACGGCAGGGTTACAGGGGTCATCAGTATGGAGGATGTTATCGAAGAGATCATGGGCCGGGAGATAGTTGACGAGTCCGACAGGACTAAAGATATGCGGGCTCTGGCCAGAGAGAGCAAATTAGGACAGCTTGCAACATGAGTATATGGATGTACTGCGCTGGAAAATTTTTATTGACACTTATTCTTCAGAAAAGTATAAGATTATATATTAAGATTAATATATTAGTTTTGTTCCGGGAGCCTTGAATCTCAAGAATAGTACCGGTTATTGATTTAACATCGTAAAGAGGAGAAATAAATGAGGACTGGTCAATTAGTAGCAACTGGATTTTTGGCATTATTTCTTGTCGCCGGCAGTGGAAATACCTTTGCTGCACCGTCCGGAACTGTTGGTCAGGGTAATATCTCAGTCTACAAGGGCGGCCAGCTTGCAGACAAGCTGACCGGCCGGAATCCCATAGAAGATGAGTCATTGCTGGTCTGTGACGGTACATGCATGATCAAGGCTCAGGGAATTTCGCTGATCGGCTCCAATGGCGCTAAACTTGCCGTCAAAAATGATCAGAATCTGTTTAACCTGCTGGTTGATGAGGGACGGGTTGATTTTATTATCACCGACAGCATCAGCAAGGTTGCCTTTTATACCCCCAAGGGGCAGTACACGGTAGCCGACATTATGTTTAATGCCGACACCACCAATAGCGTTCGCGGCTACATGCAGGTAGCAGATGACGGCACTGCAGAAATCGGAGTAGATGAAGGCCGTATGATTTTCAGTACTGCAGACGGTGCCAAAACCGTTGACAGCAACAATAAAATTCTTTTGGCCATGGCGGATGTCCCGGCCGAAGGTGCAGCCGGTGCCGGAGCAGCTGGAGCAGGAGCAGCCGGTGCTGGATCCGGAGCGGCAGCTGGTACAGCTGCAATGTCTTCCGGTGTGCTGATAGGCGGTGGTCTGGTTGTGGCAGCTGTAGCAGTAGGTGTCGTTGCTGCAAGTAATGATGATG
>WFRY01000173.1 GCA_015486315.1 Desulfobulbaceae bacterium | reverse complement strand
TCCTTATCAAGGGGGACGTGGAAATTGCTGAAACTGCAACCCTTATTATCATGCCGGGTACGGTTGTCCGGTTTACCAGGATTGAAGATTTCGGCAAGGAAAAGCTGAGTCTTGACAAACTTAATCACTTCCCGAAAGCAGAGCTTATTGTCAAAGGAAAACTCTATGCCCAGGGAACCCTGGAAAATAAAATTACGTTCACCAGTGCTGAAGCGTCTCCGAGTCCGGGAGACTGGGGGTCCGTCAACTTTCTCAACAGTTTTGACAATATCATGGAATTCTGCGTCTTCACCTATGCGCACACTGCTGTTCACTGTCATTCGGCCGGGGTGGTTGTTTCTCACTGTACCTTTCATTACAACGGTGTTGCCATCGGGCAGAAAAATGCCAAGGGCATGCCTAACAAATGCGTTGTTCCCATGCTGTACAACTGGATAACGGAAAATGGCGGCGGTATCTTATACGGCGGTGGATCAACCCCTGTCATTGCCCATAATGAAATAAACTATAATACCTTTTTTGGTATCTATGCGAAAAAGGGAGGTCTGGCCAATGTCAGATACAATACTATTACTCACAACGGCAAAGGGGTTATCTTCTATGCCGTCAAAGACATTCTGCTGCGTGATAACAATATAGCCGACAACAACGATTATAATATTTCTCTGCTGGATGGACAATCCACTGATGTTGTTGCCCGCCATAACTGGTGGGGGACCACCGACAAAGGAAAGATTAAAGAACTTATCCGGGATAACGCTCGTGACAAAGAACTTGGTCATGTCGACTTTTCAGACATCTTGACAACCCCGGTAAACGGTGCAGGACTTTTGTGGTAGTTGGGTATCGGATTCCACTCTTCCGGCATGGACCTTATTCATAAACTGACCATTGCAGGGCTTATTATCCTGACAACGGTTACGGCGGCGATGCTGATTCAGCACCAGATGCCGTCAGGACGCTTAGCGGGAGACTCGGCTGAACAAAAAAATACTCTCCGGAAATCATACAAGCTGATTATTGAAAACAACGCGGCAACCTACAGCGAGGTTATTACGCTCTCCCGCCAAAAAAAAATTCCCCGGGCAATGGAAAAACTGCAGGAAATTACAGCAGCCCATCCGGGGAACCCGATGTCTTCGGTCTACCTTGCTCAGCTTCAATACCAGCAGGGAAACATTGCTGCTGCTATCCACAGTTATCGTTTAGCCGTGGACAGTGAACCTGACTACATAGATAAAAAAACACCATTATTTCTCGGCAATGAAATCATGGAACTGATTACCGAGGCAAGAGGTAAACTCAAGCGCGAAAAGAAGTTAAAACCAAACGATACAACCATCAGTCTGGCTCTGGAGGATGTCTACTATCTCCAACGACGGATTGCCGGAGGATGCGAGTAATTGTCCAGCTTCAAACTTCCCGACATCGCTATAATTACCGGTGCGGCACTTGGCTGTGGTGCTGTTTTGCTGTCATGGCTCGGCAACCCGGCTAATTCCGGTATCTGCATATCATGTTTCATGGAAAATCTCGCAGGTGCCCTCCAGTTTCACGACAACCTGCGCATGAGTTACATCAGGCCGGAGTTAATCGGCTTTCTGCTGGGTTCATTTCTGATGGCTCTTAAATCCAGACGCTTCAACGTGACAGGAGGGTCATCACCGGTTATCCGGTTTTTCCTTGGTTTTTTCATTATTGTCGGCTGTGCCGTTTTTATCGGCTGTCCGATTAAGATGATTCAGCGTCTTGCCGCCGGTGATTTTACAGCCATTGCCGCTCTTGCCGGTATGATGTTCGGCGTCTGGCTCGGGGCAAAGTATATCCGGGCCGGAGTGTTTCTTGACCGGGAAAAAAAGATGCCGGCAATAAACGGCTATATACTCCCTGCAATCGGTATACTCCTCTTTATCTTTCTCATCCTGAAGCCCTCTTTTATCCATCAGGGAGAAACAGGACCCGCAGCCCGGCATGCCCCGCTTTTTGTATCGCTGTCCATTGGTCTGGTTATCGGCGGACTTGCCCAGCGATCCGGACTCTGTATTACAGGCGGTTTTCGTAACTTTTTCCTTGTCCGGGAAACAACACTCCTGTATGGAGTTATCACTTTTTTTATCTCAGCCCTGCTGCTCAGCCTGATAACCGGCCAATTTCATCCCGGCCTGAACGGCCAACCGGCATCCCATATGGGGCATGGCTGGACCTTTCTGGCCATGACCCTGGTCGGACTGGCATCCGTGATCATCGACGGCTGTCCCTTCAGGCAGGTCATTAAGGCCGGACAGGGAGATGTAGATGCCGGAATAACCTGCTTCGGCATGATGACAGGGGCTGCAGTCGTCATTACCTGGCTTTTACGCAGCACCTCGGCCGGACCTTCATTTAACGGTAAAATCGCCGTGTTATCCGGTCTGATCTTCTGCCTTATCGTTGTTCTCAGTTATCGTACCAGTGCTCGTAAATAATGACAGGCTGCATGATGACACAGGACCTGATGTTTGTTGTAAAAGCTGAATCCGGCTGCTTCTCAGGTCCGGTAAAATAAAAATAGCTGGCTATCCGGTTCAATCAGGCATATACCATATATTGTAGTTGTTTTTTGGCGATGACAATCTACCCTGCAGCATGAGCCACAATCCGCGTTCTTCAGGGTGCTTTAAAACTATCTGCGTAAATTATCCGGTAACGGGGGAAGTATGAGTTTGCTGGCAAAATTTGGTTTTAAAAAGAAAGAGACAACCGCGGATGATTCCGTGACCAGGGGACTGCTTGTTTTTGCCCATCCGACAACGGTCATCTCGGTTGAAGAGATCCTTCGGGACGAGGGATATGAGATACGGGTTGTCAGTCCGCCTCCTGCCTATCGTACCGGATGCGACCTCAGCGTAGAATTTCCCATGGAAGCAGAAGCCGCGGTGGTCAAACTTCTCAACATGGTCGGGCTGCCGCCCCTTGATGTGGTTCCCATTACCGGTCAGGGGATGGAACCGCTGCAATTTGTCCGGACAAAGATGTACGGCAAGTATATCATGATCAGGGCAGCCAACATGAAGATGACGGTGGACCAGGAAACTAAAACGATTGTCAACATTTCCGGCGGCGGATGTCCGGACGTGCCCTACCTGGCTACGGCCATGATCGGCAAACGGCTCAGTGAGGCACCGGACCCGGGTGAGGTTGGTTTTTCCCTCTGTGCCTACTCCCTGAATACCTCCCGCGAAGAACTGATTCGGGCCATTGGAGTATAATGCATGCTGCTGTTAGCCGGTTCTGTTCCCGTTGAAGATCTGCCCCTGTTGATCGGCCCGATAGAGGTGACCACAGGCGGCATAAAAATCAATGGTCATGATCTGCCCATCAACCGGGGCAATGAAGCCATGATGACGGCCGCCTGTCTGATCTGCCGGGAATACGGCGTTAATCCTCCGGTCGGTATGGTCGCCGGAGATATCGGCAAGCGGGAAGGCAGCATTGCCATCTATAAGCATCTTGCAGAACATCTCCCTGAGATGGGGGTGAAGGTTCTCACGCTCCATTATGTCATGCCGGACCTGAAATTAAATAAAAAAATTCTGGCAACCATCGACACCATGGCGGATAAACCGATCATGATTGCCGATGCCGGCAGTATGTACGTTGCCAAGGCGGGCGGTGATGCCCATTATTATGAAGTTTTCACGCCGGATCTTGGTGAAACCGCATTTTTAGCCGATGACAAAGCCGATCACCCGAGCTTTACCCGCGGGTACATCTTTAACATGGAAGAAGATGTACCGGAGCTTATCCGCAGGGCGTATGCAGGAAACAATGCCGCACCGACCATGTTTGTCAAGGGGAAGGTGGATTACATCTGTCAGGACGGCAGGATTGTGGATACCATTGAGCATCCTTCCATTCCGACCATGGAACCCATCGGCGGAACCGGTGACCTGATTACCGGTATGATCAGCGCCCTTATATATGCCGGAGTTACGCCTCTGCAGTCGTGCCGGATAGCCGGACGGGTGAACAGGGTTGCCGGTGAACTTTCCCAGCCCACACCTGCAACACAGATTGATAAAATATTACAGCATCTTCCCCGGGCGCTGGCAACAGTACAAAAACAGTTAGGTTAACCATGGCGACTATTATTATCCCGTTTCCTTTTCGCAAACATACGGAAAACCGGCGAGATGTCTCTGTGACCGGTGCAGACCTGGCCGAAATACTGGAGGAGTTACTCCGGCAATACCCGGGGTTACAGATAATCAATGATCAACCGGGCCTGCTCTCCATCTTTATAAATGGAAAATCCGTCAAGGGCGACGTTGGGCAATGGCAGGAAATCAATGTTACTGACAGTGATGAAATTTCCTTGATCATTCCCATTGCCGGAGGATGACTGAGCCATGAGCTGGTTGACGGATATTGATCAAATCGTGCTGCCCTCCGCTAAGTGGGATGAGATAACGGCCCATTGCCGGAGAAAACTGGCAGGTGACTTTCTCCAGGGAGAGAGCCGGATAAAAAGAGCGTATGGAATTCTGGCAGGCGTTCAGCAGGGACACCAGCTCCATGTCGAACTTGTCCTGCCGGTTAAAAAAAATGCCAGAAACGATGAACCGCTGAAAAGCTATATGGATGCGGTAATGACGGAGCATGCTGTTGCTTCAACCACCCCGCTCAGCAAACGGGGCTGGATAACAGATCCGGCTGAGCTTATGGAATGCTACGCCAGGTGCGATCGTGAAAATCTGCAGATACTGGGCACCTATCACATGCATATCGTCCCCTGGAAGGGAGATCCGATCCGTGATACCCCTACCCTGCTGGACACCGTTCTTGCAAAAGAGAGCAACCTGTTTTCCTTTATCATCTCCATGGTTGATATTGATAAACCATCCATGAAGGCCTTTTATGAAGGCGTCATCGACCAGGAAACGTCGATAATCATCCAGGAATAATCCGTTCGGAACTCTTGATATTATGCGCAGCAGTTTGAATACCGAACCTGAACTCGTCATCGAGTACACTGATCCTGTTGAGGGGTTTAGGGGATGGCTGGTCATCGACTCCATGGCCCATAATCTCTGTGCCGGTGGATTACGGGTGCAGAAAGGACTTACCAGCGACACCATACGCCGTCTTGCCGCCACTATGACGCTTAAAATGCGTATTGCCGGGATCAGGGCCGACGGAGCAAAAAGCGGCATTGATTACGACCCTGCATCTCCGGGCAAGGAAGAAGCCCTGTTCCGTTTCATCCGTGCCATTAAGCCCTATATCCAGGAGCGATACTCCATGGGACCGGACATGAACACGACCATGCCGGAACTGGATGCAATATGTGCCCGGCTTGGAATATCCTCCATCAAGACCGCTGTGGCCGCAGCACAAAATCTTAATGCTGATACCTTCCAGCAACGCATTGCCCTGCTCACGGAACAGGCCGGTCCGGCAGCACTGGGCAGACTGCGGGCAGGTATCGGCCTTGCAGCTGCCGCCCTGGCGGCTTTGGAGTTTCAGGCGATTCCCCTTGAGCGTGGAACTGTTGTTATCCAGGGATTCGGCTGTCTTGCAGCCTCAGCAGCCCATTTCCTCAGTCGGGCAGGCGTAAAAATTATCGGAATTGCCGACCATGAAAAGAGCCTTATCAGCACAGACGGCACCCCCCTTGCGATCCCCGCCCTTCTCAGTCGTTGCGTTGACGGGATGATTCCCGAGAATGCTGCAAATGGTCAGTATGGAAAAAGAGAAGATATTTATAACCTTACCTGTGATGTCTTTATTCCGGCGGCTGTAGAAAAAACCATTCAGGAGCACAATGCCCGGACCATGCAGGTTGGAGCCATCGTATGCGGGGCCAATCTTGCTGTTCTTCCCGAGGCGGAACAGACCCTTTATGAACGGGGTATCCTGTTGATTCCGGATATGATTGCCGGATGCGGCGGTTCTCTTTCCATGGAAGGTCTATTTGCACCGGTCGATATGCCGACGGTGGAAGAAGTCCTGGCACACGTGGAAAACAGGACACGCAGCATAGTCAAAACAATGCTCAAACGCAGCAGACAGGATGGCGTTCCTCCCCGGGAGGCAGCAGTGCGAATCTGTGCCGAAACTCCTCTTTATCCTGGAACCCGACCTTACGGTCCTCTGGGCAACAGCACTCAACCCCTGTAACCACAACGCTTAGACTTTTCATGCCTGTCCATCCATTTGATTACCAAGTAAATCCGCACGTTTTCAGTACCCCGGAATTTGAGGCCCTGTTTGACGAACAGGCGGTTTTTCAGCGCTGGCTGGATTTTGAAGCGGCCCTGGCTCTGGCCCAGGGAAAACATGGTGTGATTCCGGCTGAAGCAGCCCGGGAGATAGCCGCCAGGGCAAGGCTTGAACATCTTGATCTTGCAGCTGTACGGGCAGGCTATGGGAAAAGCAGGAATTCCGTTGTCCCTCTGCTCGGCGGACTGCGCCGCGCCTGTGCCGACAACCTGGGTGAATATGTTCATTACGGGGCAACAACCCAGGATGTCCTGGATACCGGTGAGATCCTGGCCCTGCGTGATACGTTATCCCTCCTGCACCGCGATCTGCTTGCTCTGGAAGAAGTCTGCCTTGACCTTGGCCGCGAGCATAAGGCAACCCCCATGGCTGCGCGAAGTCATGGGCAACAGGCTCTACCCACCACATTCGGCCTCAAAGTCATTATCTGGGCGGCAGAGATCAGACGACATATCCGGCGCATTCAGCATCTTTACACCATTATCAACCACGGCCAGTTAAGCGGAGCAATAGGGACATATGCAGCCCTCGGACCAGAGGGTATTGATATTGCAGCCGATACCATGGCAAATCTCGGCCTTGCCCACAGCGTCCTCTCCTGGCATACGGCCCGGGACAATATCGCGGAACTGGCCGCAGTCTTTTCCATGCTGGTCATGAGCCTGGCAAAGATTGCCAATGAAATTTTCCAGCTACAAAAAACTGAAATCGGTGAACTTCTTGAACCTTCCATTGCCGGGGCCCTGGCAAGCAGCACCATGCCGCATAAACAGAATCCGGTTATCTGCCAGCGGGTAGTGGCGGTCTCCAAACATGTCAGGGCCCTCTCCGGGACGATAATGGAGAGTATGGCCCACGAACATGAACGGGATCCCCGCAGCCTGTGGGCGGAATGGCTGGCCATCCCTCAACTCTGCATCTACACCGGCAATGCCCTCCATTCCATGCTCGAGGTCCTGTCCGGACTGACTGTACGGCCCGAACGAATGCTGGAAAACCTGTACAGGCAGAAAAATCTGATCACAACGGAATGGCTGCTCTTTCAACTCAGCAACACCATGGGCAAATCCAGGGCACTGGAAAAACTGCACACCCTGTCGGCAGCTGCCGAAAAGGCGGGAGAAAGCCTGAAGGATGCCGTCCTTGCTGATACCGAGATCGGTCCTCTGTTTAAGCCGGAGGACCTGGATCTTCTTGATCATCCGGAACGTTACACCGGACATGCCGTGGAAATTGTAGAGCAAATCCTTGTGGAGATTGATACTGCCCGGCAGAACGACTCCCTGAACAGTGATAAAAAAAGAGTATGAGCACCTGTACCTTCTGCTGCCATATTGTCGATTCCGCCTTTTACAGTGCGGCATATACAACCGATGAGGCCCGTGAAATATTCTGTGATATTCACCGCTACCAGCGCTGGCTTGACGTTGAGGCTGCGCTGGCCATGGCCCAGTCCGAGCTGGGCATGATTCCTGCTGCAGCAGCGGAAAATATTCGTGACAATGCCAGAATCGACCACCTTGACCTTGATGCAATACGTCAGGGGTTAAAGGTGACCAGCCACTCCCTCATGCCCCTGCTCAATGCCTTATCCGGGGTCTGTACAGAAGAGGCCGCACAGTTCATTCATTACGGAGCAACAACCCAGGATATTCAGGATACCGCCCAGGTACTTGAAATTCGTGATGTTATCACCATTGTCGAACGGGACCTGAGAAGTATCATTGACCGGGTTATAGAACTTGCTGAAAAGTATGACAATCTGATCACCATCGGCCGTACCCATACCCAGCATGCATTACCCATGACCATGGGACTGAAAATTGCTGTCTGGCTTGATGAGTTGCTGCGGAACTTTGAGCGGTTGACAGCAATGAAAGAGCGGGTACTGGTCAGTCAGCTCTTCGGCGGTGTCGGCACCATGGATCCCTTTGCCGACAACGCCTTTGCCCGGCTTGAAATCTTTTCCGCCCGCCTGGAGCTGAAACCGGCCAACGTTGCCTGGCATGCCTCCCGGGACCGCATCACCGAATATCTCACC
>WFRY01000172.1 GCA_015486315.1 Desulfobulbaceae bacterium | reverse complement strand
TATCCCTGACGCTCGCCCGTTCAATCTTGGCGACAATAAAGGGATCAAAGCCCATCTCAGCTGCAGCTGTACGTACGTCTATAATGTCCTGGGCATCGTTGACAAAGGATTGACCGACCGCATCAACACCATGTTCCAGGGCAAACTGCATACATTCACGATCACGGTTGGTAAAGGCACCGGCTCCCAGGTCAATGCCCGGAATATTCAGCCCTTTTTTGGACCTGAGCTGACCGCCGACAACAACGGTGCAGTGAATGTCCAACCCCTCCGCTTTTTCAACCCGCAGCTGGATAAGACCGTCGTTAAGAAAGAGGGTGTCTCCCTTTTTTACCACCCCGGGCAGCTCTTTCATCGTCATGGAAACACGGGTCCTGCTGCCGATGATATCTTCTGCCGTGAGGGTAAAGGGAGCACCGCTCTCCAAGGTGATCGGGTCCTCTTTCAGGGTACCTATACGCATCTTGGGCCCGGGCAGATCGGCCATAATGGCGACCCGTCTGCCGGTTTTTTTCGACGCAGCCCGGATCTTCCGGATGACCTCGCCATGGCCTGTAAAATCTCCATGGGAAAAGTTGAGTCGGGCCACGTTCATACCCGCTTCAATCATCTTCTCCAGCATCTCCTGGGAATCAGAGGCCGGTCCGATGGTGCAGACAAGTTTTGTTTTATTTGGCGCTAATGTTTTCATTGGATGATTTCTGTGTTTAAAATAATAATAGTGCTGATTATTAACTATGTTAGCGCATCCTCTCCTGTCTGTCAAAGCATTGGTGGGCAAACTTATCCATGGTCGGTAACCGTTGCTTCGCCTGAACGCAGGACTTCCGCTGCCGCATCGTCGATCGAGCGGAGATGGAGGTCTGTCTGGGGGAAGGGAATTTCAATGCCTGCATCAGCAAATTCATCGTTGATCTCCTGATTGAGTTCACTCTGTACCTGTCTTCGGTCGTTAAAGTCGGAAACCCATACCCGAAGTTCAAAGTCCAGCGAACTGGCCCCAAACTCCAGAAACAGGGCCTTGGGGGGTGGTGTTGTCAAAGTCATGGGATGATCGCCTGCCACTGTAATTAAAATATGCAGCACCTGGGCAATATCGGAACCATAGGCAACTCCTATGGGCAGTTTTACCCTCGCCTTTCGTTCAGCCAGGGTCCAGTTGGTGACCTGGGCGGAAACCAGGTCGGAGTTTGGTACAACTATTTCAGCGTTGTCAAAGGTCTTGATGATGGTTGAACGAAGTCCAAGATGCTTGACCACGCCAAACTCCGTACCCAGTTCTATGGTATCACCTACCTTGATAGGACGTTCAAAGAGGAGAATCAGGCCGCTGGCAAAGTTGTTGACAATGGTCTGCAGGCCAAAGCCGATCCCCACACCAAGGGCGCCGCCCAGGATAGTCAGCTTGGTAAGGCTGACGCCCATTGCCTGGAGCAGAATAAGAAAACCGATCAGCAGGGTTGAGTAGTGGACCAGCCTGGCAATGGAGAGCTGTACCCCCAGGTCGATATTGTTGCGAGGCATGATTTCATCCAGCATGATGGTCTGGATAGCTCGTGAAACGAGCAGAGATCCATAGATAATTCCCAGGCCGATCAGGACCGCTTTCATGGTCAGGGTATAGCTGCCAAGGGGAATGCCGAAGGTAGCCATGGCATTGATGGCATCATTGGCAGTAGGAAACAGAAGCCATACCGAAGAAATGGAAGCGAAAAACAAGATAGCGCAAAGGCTGAAAATAAAGGGTTGTAACGAGGTGATGATTACCGCAGCATGACGTCGGATGACCGGTATCATATTCAGCAGCAGTTCCAGGAGAATTCTGGTGGTGTGAAACAGAATTACAAAGGAGATAAAGAGAAAAATAGTCTGGAAGATGCCTTTGAAGAGGTATTGAGACATTTTGTCATACCCAAGGACCGTGGCACCAATAATGGCCATCAGTGACAGGCAGATAACCACTAAGGCGGTTCGTAAATATGGTTTTTCCCGGTGGCGGAGGCTGAAAACTCTCCAGAGAAAATATGCCAGCCAGATGCAGCAGACAGCCAGATCGTAGAGACGCCGCAGGGGCAGTGGAAGATTGATCAGATCAACCAGGATGTTGACTACCAGGGAAAAGGAGAGGGCATAGATAAACCGGACCACCCATATTGACTGTCGCTCAAGTTTTTCGGCCAATCGCATGACCGAAAGAATAAGAGCGATAGATATTACGGGAATCATTTTTTTCGTGTTGGTTTCCAGGAAGGGAAGCATGAAAATAAGAAAGGTGAAAACGGAAAATCCAAGCGGACAGTCGGTCAGCATGGCCCAGTTGCTGTGAGTTTTGAGTTTCTCCCGATTGATCAGGAAAACAATGGTGAGCAGAATGGGAATGACCAGAATCAGCAGTAATGTGTGAAGGTTATCCACAGTTATCCTGTAGGCCTTGAGCAGTTCGGCTATCGTATTATGCCAGGTCGCGCCAAAGAGGCTCAGGTGGATCCTGGAATAAAACTGCCGGGCGTATAAGGGCGGAGAAGTCTGCTCTATCCCGACTTTTCTGAGTTCATCAAGCAGATCGTCCAAAGTAACTTTCAGGGTATACAGCCTCACCTGCATGTCGGAAGTTTTATGCAGTGTGGCCATGGTGGCATCCATTTTATCGTTAATTGATTTAAGTGCCGAAACAATGGATGTCTGCAGTTTTTTGACAGAGCTGCGGAACCCTGGAAATGACGGATCTTTTTTCAGGGTCGTTGACCAACTCTTCAGTGTTTCCTGTTGGTTGCTCCAGTAGGTTTGTTGTTTTTCAAGGAACTGTGCCGCATTTTTCAGTGGTTCGGTAATGGATTCCAGTTTACCCTGCAGCTGACTGATGAGCAGCAATGTGTCGGACAGCTGTTTGTAGCTGAGGTTGGTGTCTGCCTCCTGCATTTTTGCGTCCCATTTCAGGGATTGAAGAGATTTTTCTATACTGGACAGCTCATCCAGGTCTTTTTCCGGGGATTTGATTTTGGAGAGCCGGCTCTGCAGGTCAATGAGTTTTTTAGACAGGTCGGTGGTATAGGTGACCAGGTTGGGGATTGTTATTTTTGCTTGTTGCGGTTCCTTGAGTATTGAGTTGTTCGCATGCTTTTCAGGGGTTGTTGTAACGGCTTTCGTCAGTTCGGCCGCAGTGGAGAGCGTGCTGCTGAAGAACATAAGTACGAGCAGTACGCTGGTCAGGAGGCATCCATTATGGCGGAGTGTTGCTGATAAAGAGGTCATCATGAACGGGTACCTGATGGTTACTGTGCAGAAGGACTGCCTGGCAAGTCCTCTGTACACCGGTTTTGACCGGTGCTTACCGGTTGGTCCAGCTTGATTTGCGGTGCCCATTCAAGCCATTTTTCCTCGAGTTTGTCCGCCAGAATAAAGTGATCCCCGTTTTGCGCCGGAGTACCCATATCTTTTTCTTCCGGCGTGGCCATGGCAATGCCGCCTGCCACAATGGTTTCCATGGACTCGGTTTCCATGGAAACGCCGGAAAACAGTCCTGCGGTAACGCTGATGCCGCTTGCATTCCAGAATCGGGAGCCGCGGCGGACAAGTGGTCGGTGGGCCGGGGTGATATTGATGTAGATCCATACGGTCTGGGCTGTAGGACCAAGTTTAACCCCGGTGACCTGCCCTATCTTTATCTGCCGATAATAAACCGGTCTGCCGATTTTCAGTGATCCCAGGCGTGGTGCCTCAAGGACAAGGTTTAAGCCGGGGAGAGGGCCCAGCATTGACGGAGATCGGTCCTGAACCGTAAAATTGGTGACCGGTTCGCCGGATCCGGGGCGGAGATCAATATAGGCACCGGAGATGACGGTATCAAGATGCTTGATACCGGAAAGGTCGGCCTGGGGTTTGACCAGCCAGAGATCGGAGTTGCTGCGGAAGAGTTTTGCAGTATTTTTCTGCACAGCTGCCCTGGCAAAGACTGTTTCCTTATCCGGATTAAACCAGATTTTCCTCAGCCGGCCAATGGAAACGCCATGATATTTGATTTCAGTGTGGGAATTGATGCCGGTTCCACTGCTGAACTGCAGGGTCAGCATCAGCGAGTCTGCCAGCAGGGCTTCTTCTTTATTCCGGTAAAGGGGAAAGCTGCTGCCGTCTTTGACCGTCTTGCCGTTGCCCGGGGTAATAAAGGATATTCCGCCGGCAAAGATGGAGTCCAGAGATTCAACCTGAAGGGCCACCCCCTGCAGGGAGGCATCAAGTGATATACCGGAGGCGTTGTAGAATCGACTGGTTGGGTTGATCAGGTTGGTAAACTCTTCATAGATCAGGATCCTGCCTTCAATATTTTTTCCTTTTCCGGTCAGTTTGAAGGTAAGGACTTCGCCGACGGGTATCTTGTTATAGAGAACCGGTGCCCCTTCACTGATGGGGGACATCTCTTTCACCTGCAGCCTGATAACGGTACCGGGCCTGCGCATGGAGGGGACATGTTTTACGGCATTGGCCCGGTTATTGTAGAGCTTGAACGTAGCCTGGTCTTCCGCCAGTGGTTCAGGGGTGGCGGAGCGTTCAGAGTCGGGATTGGCAAAGGAGACTCCTCCGGCCAGCATGGATCGTAGAGATGCAAGGTTGATGTCAAAGTTTGACAGGCTGCCGTTTACCTGCATCCCGCTTACATTCCAGAAAACAGCATCTTGCCGGACCAGGGAAATGTATGGAGCATAGATCAGGATTTCGGTTCGGATTCCCCTGCCGTCATCTGCAAACCTGATGTTGGTAATTTCTCCGATTTCAAGCTGCTTATACAGGACCGGTGTACCGATATTCAGGGAACCGCTGTCGTTGGAGAGAAGGGTAAAACGTTTTCCGGGCCGCAGGTATGGTTTGGGCATGGGGGAAGAGTCGACGATAAAGTGATCTCTGGGTGAACCGTCTCCGACCTGAAAGGTTATATAGGGGCCGGAAAGCAGGGTGTTGAGGTGCTTGACTCCTTCAAGGGAGACCTGGGGACGTATAACCCAGAACCTGGTATTGTCACGGAGAATGATTTCGGCCCTGGGGTCAAGCAGGATGTTTGCAGTGACGGTATGGAACCTGTCTTTGTTCAAGGCCAGGGAGCGGACCACGCCCGTCTTCAGTCCCCGGAACATGACCTTGGTCCTGCCGGCGACAATACCCTCGCCGCTGGCAAGCTGCAGGGTCATTGTGATGCCGTACTGGGCATCTTCAAAATCTTTGTAGAGCTGGAAGCTCTGTCCGTTCACTGCCGGGGGACCGTCTTCGAGAGACTGGGGCGTTGCACAGGTTATTCCACCGTAGATCAGTGCTGCCATGGACTCCATGTTCACCGTCAGACCGCTCTGCAGGTCACCGGTCACCGACAGGCCGCTGGAATTCCAGAACCTCGTCCCCTCGCGTACCAGCTGGCTGAATTCCGGATTTATGTAGATATCCAGGGTGATGACGCCGTCATCACCCAGCCGGTAGTCGTCAACTATGCCTATTTTAAGGTTTTTACAGTAGATATTTGATCCGCGCTGCAGGGAATACAGTTTTCCGGTTTTCAGCGAGATATGCAGGCCGGGAACTTCATTGGTCAACGGAGGAGGATTCTGCAATCCTTTGAAATCACGTCTCGGTGTGGATGAAGTCCCCTTTCGTACCCCGATGTATGCACCGCTGAGCAGGGTTTCGAGTCCCCTGACCCTGCCTGCGGAAATTTCCGGTTTGACTATCCAGAAAGCGGTGTCTTCCACCAGCCCGGCTTTGGTGTCCTTGTCCATCTCCACCTGGAGAATGACGCCATCAATCTGCTCGTCAACAGTAACGTCGGTGACGGTTCCCACCGGGATGCCCTTGAAGATAACTTTGGTCTTGCCCGGGGTTATACCGTTGGCTGTTTCAAAGTGGATGGTTATATCAATGCCCGCATCCCGGTAGCTGGTATACAGCAGCCAGCCACCGATACAGAGGGCCAGAAAGGGGAGAATCCAGATAGGTGAGACCGGGCGGCGTTTTCGAAGTTCAGGGTGTTGCATGAAGAGTTTCCTTGGACGATGAATCCGTTGTAACTGTATCCCAGAGCAGTCTGGGGTCAAAACTGATGGCGGCAAACATAGTGCAGAGTACGACGCCGGTGAAATAGAATGCAGCAGGAGCTGCACTGATCGTGGAGAGATAGCCGAACTGGACCAGCGTGCAGAGCAGGGCGATGACAAAGATATCCAGCATGGACCAGCGGCCGATAAATTCAATAAAACGAAACATGAGCGATTTATGCCTGAGCCAGGCTGTCCACTTGAAGCGGATGGAGAGCAGAATCAGGATCATGCCGGAGATCTTAAACATCGGTACCAGGATAGATGCCGTCAGAATGACGGCCCCGATGCCGTATGATCCCTCCTGGAAAAAATAGATAATACCGTCCATGATGGTGCTGGCATCCGGGTTGCCGAAGTATTCAACCTCCATAATGGGGAGCACGTTCGCCGGTACGGAGAGGATGGCCGCCGTGATGACAAGGGCCCACGACCTGTTGATGCTCTCCTGTTTGCGTTGGTGCATGGATTCCCCGCAACGCGGGCAGAGCGGGTCTGCCTCCATGGCAAGCTCGGTAACGGGCATGGTCTTGTGGCAGGTATGACAGAGCACAAGACCGGCCTCTTTACCCGTCAGGACGCCCGGGTCTATGAGGAAGATTTTTTTTTCTTCCGGATCGTCACGATCTCCCTCAATCAGTTTCCAGAACAGATTACTGTCCACAGCCGTCTGGGCCGCAATCGTGGTCATTACCAGGCCGAGAAAACAGAAGAAACCAATGTTGTATTCGATCTTGGCCATGTGTCCCATCTTGATAATGGTGATGAAGATGCCGATCATGTAGACATCGGTCATGGCCCATTCCGTCAGGTGCTGGTACCAGCGGAGAAAATTCGCTATCCAGCCGGCTTTCCAGCCGAGCAGAAGGCCGAAACTGACCCAGAACAGCAATGAGAGCGTCATCAGGGGAAAGATAAATCCGGTCAGGACAACAATAAATCCCACCAGATTCTGTCCCTGGTCGAACATGCTCAGGGTACTGGCAAAAACAGAGCTGGTGGCATCGGTGCCCATGACGTCAAAGGTCAGGAGCGGATAAAAGTTGGCAGGCAGATAGAGGAGCAGACCGGTGACGGCCAGGGCAAGTGTTGTCTGGATCGAGTTTTTTTTCGTTCGGTGCAGGCGGTACCCGCAGCGAGGACAGACCACGGTATGGTGGGCAGTCGGCTGGATCTTGCTGAGCAGCAGGTCACAGCCGGGGCAGACACTGACCTGATCACTGGAGATGGTATTTTTGTTGGAAGTCACGATAATTGGATAAGTTTTCTCTCTGAAATTACGTAAAATACAATATTTTAACAGATACATTTGGAATAAACGACTGTTTTGTGGACCTGAAACACAATGGTCTCCCCGGGCTGAAAATCATGCAGTTTCTTCCTGGTTGGAAAATCTTGACAAACAGTGCTGATCTACGCATGATGGAGCATGTCTTTTTCCCGATCCTCCCCCTTTGCACTTCCCAATGTCAGGCGTTTTATTGCCTTTCGGGCCTTTTTCAATGCCCGCTTCTATTACCCGGTTTTTACCATTCTGTTCCTGGATTACGGATTGACCATTGAACAGTTTGCCCTGCTCAATACGGTATGGGCCTTTACCATCGTCCTTGCCGAGGTGCCGTCCGGTGCCCTTGCGGATCTGATAGGCAGGAAACGGCTGCTGGTGATGACCTGCTGGCTGATGATCTGCGAGATGCTGCTGCTTTCTTTTGTCCCCCTGGGCAGCAGTACGCTGGTTTTCAGTGCCTTTTTAGTCAACCGGATTTTAAGCGGACTGGCCGAGGCCCTGGCCAGCGGCGCGGATGAGGCCATGGCCTATGATACCCTGGTGAGCGAGGGAGATCCCGAAGACTGGCCTCAGGTGCTGGATATCCAGATGCGGGTGCAGAATATTGCCTATATGGTGACCATGACCCTGGGGGCGATGGTCTATGCCCCGGGTGTGGTCAACCGGGTATTGCACTGGTTCGGCCTGCAGACGGATCTCAGTCAGCAGGTCACCATGCGTTTTCCCATCTACCTCACTCTGGGACTGGGCATCCTGGCCCTGCTGACAACCATGGGCATGCGGGACCCGGCAGTCGGTAAGCCGGCTGCCGCTGCAGGAGATACCATCCGCTTAAAGATCGGCAAGGTCTTTCGTATGACCTGGTCGGCGGGCGGCTGGATTCTCCGTACTCCCATGGCACTTGCCGTTATCCTTTTCGGTATGAGTTTTGATCATGTCCTGCGTATGCTGGTGACCATGACCAGCCAGTATTACCGCCTCATTGATCTGCCGGAAGCAAGTTTCGGCCTGATCGGCTCCGGAGTTGCAATGCTCGGGCTGGTGGTACCGAGGATTGCCCGGGAAATGGTTGCCCGTTTTTCACCGGTCGTCAATGTTGTTGCGGTGACGGGCCTGGCTCTGGCCTCGTTATGGGGGTTGACCCTGTTTGTTCCCTACTTAGGTGTACTGCCCATGGTCATGGTCTTTGTGACTATGATGCTGACCTCTTTTTTTACAAGTCATTATTTGAATAAGATTACCAAGTCCCATCAGCGGGCTACGGTCCTCAGCTTTAAGGGGCTTGCATTTAATGCGGCCTACGGGATGATTGGCATGCTCTATGCCGGGTTGATCTCAATCCTGCATCGGGGTATACAGGAAACGAACGTGGACTGGGCTGTTTCGCGGGTGGATGATGAGTCCTTCCGTCGTTCTCTTTCCTGGTTTCCCTGGTACCTGACGGTTTTTATTGTCCTGGTAACCGTGATCTCCCTGTTGCATTTTCGTCGTGCCGGAGAGCATAAATCCACAAACTTAACTGATTAAAGTGATGAAAGAACAATATGATGATAAAAACGGCTACTGCCGGATGCTGGGCCACACTCTTTCCTTTCGCTATTGCCGGGTAATGAATGCCGGTCTGCCCTGTCATAATATCCTGAACTGCTGGTTTGAACGCTTTGATGTTGAGACCTTTGTTGGAGAAAATTATTCCAGGGAGGAGCAGCAGGATATATTCAAACCGCCAAAAATGAAAATTGCCACCATGGTCGAAGTGGTCGAGAACGTCACCGGCGGCAAAAAAGATGAGAAATCGTAAATAACGATGAACTCTTAAAACTGTATTTTTTTTGCAGTTCATTCCGGCGCAGGCGGGAAGGTGCGAACGTGCCCCACCGTGTCTGTTCACCCCGGTCATGCCCGAATGTTGTTATGGGACATCCAGAGAATTTTTTGCAGGACCAGGCGTGCAGTCCGGTCCTCTTGTTTATTATTATCATGATGTTGTATTCACGGCAGTTCACCGGATTCCGGCTGACCTGTTATACCCCTCTTTCAGTACGCTTGACAGAGAGTTGGTGCATCATATTGCCAATCCCCGAGCAGAGGAATGACGTTTTCTCCGTGCATTTCCTGTTTGATTTTCTATTCCCTTTATGTAATAATAATCAATATTGTTATTTTACGTCCCTCATAAATTTATACATTGGAGATAATTATGTCTGATCACCTTACCCTGCCACGGGGC
>WFRY01000171.1 GCA_015486315.1 Desulfobulbaceae bacterium | reverse complement strand
TGGTTTATACGTCAAAACGCAAGAAGGTCAACCCCAAACCAATGTCTGATACAAATAGCGGTTCCCCCGTGGATGCAAACGGTCTGGTCGATATGTTTTCCCGCACCATTTCTTATCTTCGCCTTTCCTTGACAGACCGTTGTAATCTTAAATGCATGTACTGTGTGACGGAAGATGAAAAGACAGGGTGTCTGACCAAACTTACTCATGATGAATTACTCAGCTATGAAGAGTTGCTGCGGGTGGTGCGGGTGGCGGTGGCCATGGGGATTTCCAAGCTGCGACTTACCGGCGGTGAGCCTCTGGTGCGCAGCAATATCATGAACTTTATTGATCAGTTGGCGAAAATTGACCACCTACAGGATATCAGGATAACCACCAATGGTGTGCTGCTTGAACAATATGCTGAGGGCCTGCTGGCCGCCGGGGTCAATAAGATCAATATCAGTCTGGACACCCTGAAACCTGAGCGTTTTGCTCAAATTACCGGGGTTGACTGTTTTGACCGGGTCTGGCAGGGGATTGAAAAGGCACGAACTCTGGGTTTCTCGCCGGTCAAGCTGAATATGGTGGTTATGCGTGGCATTAATGACGATGAACTTCCGGATTTTGCCCGGATGTCCAGGGATACGGATTTGCAGATTCGCTTTATTGAATTTATGCCCATTGGCGCCTCCTCCCGCTGGGATAAAAACACCTACATGTCATCGGATGAGATCAAGGAGCGTATCAGTGCCCTGGGAAAGTTGATTCCGGTCTCCGGCGGCAGAGCGGACGGCCCGGCAAGTGTCTTCAGGCTTGGTAATGATGCCGGGGGAAAATTAGGTTTCATCAGCCCGATCAGCCATCATTTCTGTGATCAATGTAACAGGTTGCGCCTTACTTCGGAGGGAAAACTCAGGTCCTGCCTGCTCCACGACGAGGAAACTGATCTTCGTTCCGTACTGCGCAATGGAGGCAATGATGATGAAATACGGGAAACCCTGCTCACCGCTATCCGAAATAAACCCAAAGGACACCAGATGGAAGAACGGCTCAAGGAACACGGCAGTGACTGCCATGGACGCATGTCCAGAATTGGCGGATAGGGAAACAGGTTCAAGAAAAAAATAAACCACAGAGGCAGCAGAGGAGGCCGTAACAAAAAAAGAATTTTTCAACTGCTGCGTCTCTGTGGTGAAAGAACTCAGGCAATGGCCACTAACTCAATATCAAAGATAAGGTCTTTGCCTGCCAGGGGCGGGTTGGCATCCAGAGTAATGTGCTCATCGGTCACTTCGGTTATCTTAACGATGATCGGCTGGTTGTCCGGACCTGCCATCTGCAGTTGCTGGCCCACCTCCGGGTCGATCTCTTTGGGCACCTGGTCGCGGGGAGCGGTAATAACCATCTCCTCGTTCCGCTGTCCATACGCCTTGTCCGCCGGGATGTTAACGTTCTTTTTTTCGCCGGCTTTCATTCCGGTAACCGCCTCTTCAAAGCCGACAATAACCTGGCCGCTGCCCAGGGTAAATTCCAGGGGATCACGGCCCTCGGAAGAGTCGAATGTAGTACCGTCATCCAGGGTACCGGTGTAATGGATTTTTACACTGTCCCCGTTTTTTGCTGCTGTCATGTTTACTCCATTAAATTAATTTGATCTTCAGGGGTGCTGTTTGTTACCTCCTTTCCTGGTACAGTTTGGAGGTTATTGTATAGATATCACCCTTTATATGATACGTGTTCATAACATTATCATGCTAAGGGTTCAATCAAAAATAACTTCGTAGAAATGTGTAGACAATGTGACATATATTTGGTCGATCTGATTGAGTGAAACCGCAGGCGTAGCAGGGCTACGTTGAGGATTTCGCGAATGAAGATCGGCCGAAGATATGTTGCAGTGTCTACTCAGAATGTGAAGTTATTTTTGATTGCACCCTGAGGTATTACTGACAACATTTATGGGCAAAGTTGGATGCCATGGCAGCTTTTTTGTCCGTTGGTAAACGATAATTGAATTTCAACGGCAGCAAATAGACAGGAGATGTCTGGCGAATCGCTGTATACGATGTCTGAAATACTTAAATATTGGAAATCAGACGTAACTGCTCACAGGGCATCGAATCTTTTCACGACCAGCCTGGCTTACCCATGAGCAAATACGCTACCCCAGGCTGCTTGCTAACATCTCCGGCACCCCCGTAAGTAGTTACAATGACAGAGGTTGTGGGGCTAAGTCGTTTGCCCCGTGAGTCCTTACATCCAGACTTTGTAAAAAGTGAGTCAGGCGTTACCGATGGTATCGCTG
Source organism: Desulfobulbaceae bacterium (assembly GCA_015486315.1). Classification (GTDB taxonomy): domain Bacteria; phylum Desulfobacterota; class Desulfobulbia; order Desulfobulbales; family Desulfobulbaceae; genus Desulfobulbus_C. The sequence goes on along the minus strand of WFRY01000171.1, from coordinate 10,706 downwards.
AGCATGGAGATATCTATGCCATATCTGTATGCCGCCTTTTTCCACTTGAATTCATCCGGGGTATGAAACAGGACATCAAGATCGGCCGGTACGGTCAACCAGGAGGTGTCCATCAACTCAAATTCAAGCTGTCCGGCTGCCCAGCCGGCATAGCCGAGCAGGAAGAGGTAGTCATGGGGGCCGTGTCCTCTGGAAATATCCTCAAGCACCCTGGAATCGCGGGAAAGATATACCTTGGGGGTAACTTCCAGGGCATTGTCGATGTGGTAATCAGAGCTGTAGAGGATAAATCCAGCCTCCACTTCAACAGGCCCACCCATATACACCGGCGGCAAGCGGCTTTTAGGCAGGGGAATGTTGGTACAGGACAGCACTTCCAGCATGGAAATTTCCTGGTGTGGATGATTGATCACAAGCCCCATGGCACCTTCGTCATTATGGGCGCAGATATATATTACCTGTTCCTGGAACCTGGGGTCGGGCATCTGTGGTGTAGAGATAAGAAAATGTCCGCTGAGGTTTTCCATGTCCACAGCCTCCTTAGACTATCTTGAATTTTATTTCAAGACAGCCTTAAATATCATCCTTGCATGATCTAAGTTTAGCATTCATTCTGATTGACAGTCAAGGGTGATCTTGGCAAAGGTTACGGTTAGGTGTAAGCTTGGCGACAACAGTTGAAATGTTACGGCTAAACAAAACAAAATTTAAGGGAAAAGATATGGGAAGCGACAACGTGGCTACGGCATCGACGAATTTGCAGAAGGCGGTTCAATGGATCAGTGAGGTCGTGCTGGATCATCCGGAAAAGAAAAGGGAAAAAATTCTCAGCGATGCGCAGGTTCGTTTTGATCTTACGCCGGCGGAATGTGACTTTTTAGTGGAGAAGTTTTCCGGGACGGCTGACGGCGACAGCTGCTGAGCTTTTCCGTTCCGGCAAAAGAGGTTTGGTGCAGCCTGCGCACATAACGGAAAAGGTCCGTGGTATTGTCGAACGGATCACCTACCATAATCCTGATACCGGCTGGTCCGTCCTCCGGGTCAAGCCTTTTGACTCTCATGGTGAAAGCGCAACCGTCACCGTTCACCAGATGCAGGTCTTTGCCGGTGCCACCATGGAATTTCTCGGTTCCTGGGTCGTGCATCCAAGGTTTGGTCGCCAGTTCAAGGCGGATACGGCAACTGAGCTGAAACCGGCAACTGCAGGAGCACTGGAAAAATATCTCGGCTCAGGTCTGATCAAAGGTGTCGGTCCTAAAACCGCCCGTAAAATTGTTCGACATTTTGGCAAAGAAACGCTGGAAGTTTTTGAGCATGATATAGAACGTCTCACCGAAGTTCCCGGCATTGCCGATAAAAAACTTGCTTCAATAAAGAGTGCCTGGCTGGAACATCGCGCCATCCGTGACGTGATGATTTTTCTGCAGTCCCATGGCATTTCCACTCTGTTCGCGGTCCGTATTTATAAACAGTATGGCGATAATGCAATTGCGATTGTATCGGAAAATCCGTACCGGCTGGCCGCAGAGTTTTACGGGATCGGTTTTTTTACGGCAGACCGGGTCGCCATTTCAATTGGTTTTGCAGAAGATTCACCTCTGCGGATCACTGCCGCTATCCGTCATGTCCTGTCGGCAAGTCGTGAGCAGGGACATTGCTATTTGAGCGGGGAACAGATTGTAGCCGGGGTGTGTGAGCTGCTGGACATCAAGCGGGTAGCGGAACAAATACCCGCTTTTCTCCGGGAGATGGAGCAGCAGGATGCACTTCGGGTCCGCATGTCGGCAGATCGGCAGGGGATAGAGCAGCCCTGTTACTATTCCAAGAGTCTCTATTATGACGAAAAGTATGTTGCTGAACGACTGAAGGCAATGGTGCGGCCTGTAACCGTTGATGCTCAGCGGCTGGCTGACTGGTTTGTCCGCTATCGAGAGCAGACCGGCACAACCCTCAGTGATGAGCAGGCAGCAGCGGTTAAGTCCATTGCCGCCTGTCAGTGTTCGATCCTGACCGGTGGTCCGGGCTGCGGCAAGACAACCACTACCCGGGTGCTGGTGTCCCTGCTCAGGGCCATGGGCAGGTCTGTGCAGCTTGCTGCGCCCACCGGACGGGCTGCCCAGCGTATGGGTGAGGTTATCGGTGTCGAGGCCAGGACCATCCACCGTCTCCTGGAATTTCAGGGCACCGGTTTCAAACGTAATGAAGAAAATCCACTCCGGACAGATGTCTTGATTCTGGATGAATGCTCCATGCTTGATATCACCCTGACAGCTTCTCTGCTCAAGGCGGTGGGTCCGGATACGGCAGTACTGTTCATCGGCGACGCCGACCAGCTGCCTTCGGTCGGGGCCGGGAATGTTCTACGGGATATGATTGGATCGGGATATATTCCCTGTCATACCCTGACCACCATATTTCGCCAGGCAGGGGAGTCTGAAATTATTACCTATGCCCACCAGATTAACCGGGGTGAGCTGCCGAAAATTAATTCACCTTTTAAAGATCCGGGACTGTGGAAAAAATCAGATTGTTTTTTTATTGATTCCGAGCAGGCAACCCAGGTTCAGCTCAGATTTATCAGCCGGGCAAAACAGCATCTGCAAACTCTGGAGGCCCGTGAAACGGCAACCGGTGCTGATCCGCTCTCATTTGATACGGATGTTGAACCGGAAGGTTATGAATACAAAAAATATGAACTGCCCGAACAGTTCAGTCATGTCAACCTGCAGGCTCTTACCACTGCAGACAGCGCTGCCGGAGAACTGGCTGCCCTGCAGAAAAAAGTCCATCCCTGGTCGTCACTTTACTATGGGATGACGGCCCTTGACGTGGTTCGCAGGCTGTACACGGAATGGATTCCCAAATATTATGGAAAGGCCTGTGAGATACAGGTCCTGTCGCCCATGATACGGGGTAGTCTGGGCACGGCATCGTTGAACAAAATGCTGCAGCAGGCTGTAAATCCACAGCAGCAGGGCAGGCCCGAGATCATTATCGGCGACCGGGTGTTCCGGGTGGGCGACCGGGTTATTCACCGTCGAAACAACTATGATCTCGGGGTGTTTAACGGTGATATCGGCAGGATCAGCAGTATAAATAATGAGGCCTTAACCCTGAGGGTCTGTTTTTTTCAGGATCACAGGGAGGTGGAATACCAGCGGGAACAGATCACCGAGTTGGAGATTGCCTACGCCATTACCATTCATAAATCGCAGGGATCGGAGTTTGAAGTGGTCATCCTGCCTGTTCTGACCCAGCATTTCCGCATGCTCTTTCGCAACCTTATCTATACCGGGCTGACCAGGGCCAGAAGTCTTGCCGTATTTGTCGGAACCCGCCGGGCCATGGCCATGGCAGTGGCCAATCAGGATACGGGATTGCGGCAAACCGCCCTTCAGCAGTTACTGCAGGCAGGTTGAAGTATCAGTGAAATTGATACATGGCATCAGGATCAGCAGCGGAAATTTATTGGAGCGTCTGTTGGTATAAAGAACAATAACACGTCTTTTAACCTGTGGTGGTATTGTTGATCCTGATCTATAACCTGTTAAAATAAATGAATTTAATCATTTAGATGGATGGCGAAGAGAAGAGAGATGCATTTTTTTCGAAAGCATCCGGGCTAAAAAGCATATAATTTTGCAGAGGAAATGAAATGTTCTTTCGATGCAGATTAAGCCGCTATCATTTTGATGGGTATAAAAAATCAATAATGACCTGCAGCCCAACTATGTACGCGAATTTTGCTTGAAAAAAAAACCAATTTATTATATGTTGCGAGCTCTTGAAACGACCTCCATCTTTAGTATCAAATTGACCGGGCTTCCTTTTTCCGGTCGTTATTTATGGGAAACTGCGCTTTCTGCGCTGTATTACCGGTTATTTAAGGAGTATCTATGAGCGCTAAAATCATCAGCGGAACTGAAACTGCAAAAGAAATTCGGGAAGAGTTGAAAAGCGAAGTTGCAGAGCTTACGGAAAAACATAATGTTGTGCCCGGCCTGGTCACCATCCTGGTTGGAGAAGATCCTGCCTCCCAGTCCTATGTCGCTGCCAAGAACAAAACCGCCCATGCTCTGGGTATTCATTCCGAGCAGGTAACCTTGGACGCCGATACCAGCGAAGAAGATCTGCTGGCCCTGGTGGATAAATATAATAACGACGAAAAAATTCACGGTATTCTTGTTCAACTGCCGCTTCCCGGGCATATCAATGAGGCTAATGTTCTGTACGCCATCAACCCGGACAAGGATGTGGATGGTTTTCATCCCGTCAATGTGGGTAAAATGGTGCTTGGTGAGCAATGTTTTCTGCCCTGTACCCCCCACGGTGTACTTGAGTTGCTGCAGCGTGCCGGTGTTGAAACTTCGGGTGCGGAAGTCGTCGTCGTCGGTCGGTCTAATATTGTGGGTAAACCGGTTGCCAACCTGATGCTGCAGAAACGTGATGGTGGCAATGCGACCGTGACCCTGTGTCATACCCGCACGAAAGACATGAACTTTCATACCAAGAGGGCTGATATCCTGATCGTTGCCGCCGGTGTTGCCAATATGATCAAAGGCGACCAGGTAAAAGAGGGCGTGGTTGTCATTGATGTCGGAGTTAATCGTATAGGTGTTACCGAGTCGGGCAAGGCGAAACTTGCCGGTGATGTCGAATTTGATTCGGTCAAGGAAAAAGCCGCAGCAATCACCCCGGTTCCAGGTGGTGTCGGCCCCATGACCATTACCATGCTTATGAAGAATACTGTTCAGTCCGCCAGGCAGTTTGCCGGACTGGTTTGAAAAAAACAGTCGGATTTCAGTGATCAGCTATGAGCTGAAAATCCGGCATTTTGTAGTTTAAACAACTACCTGATATCAAATACCTTACACCTTTAAATCAGGAGAACCTGTTATGGCCAGATCCACAGGATGCGAAAGCTGTAATGATATAACCGGTAGCTCGACCATCGACCTGCTCAATCAGGACCTTGCCAAGCAGGTCCGTACCGCCTATGACCGTATAGAAGACCGCGGAATGTCCGCCTGCCTGTTCGGCTCCGGCGGCACCTGTTGTCGGATCTGTAACATGGGGCCCTGCCAGATTATCGACGGAGTGGATTCCATGGTCGGTATCTGTGGTGCCACAGCAGACACTGTTGCAGCCCGGAATTTTGCCCGTCTGGTTGCAGCCGGAACCTCGGCCCATACCGATCATGCCCGTGAAATGGTACGGGGGTTTATTGCCACGGCCAAGGGAGAGACTCCGCACGAAATAAAGGATGTAGAGAAACTGCATACCATGGCCGGGGTTTTCGGTATTGAGATCGAAGGCAGGGATAAAAATGAGATTGCCCTGGAACTTGGTGAACGTGCTCTGGCGGAATTCGGCCAGCAGGAAGGGACCCTGACCATGCTGAAGCGCGCTCCCGAGAAGCAGCAGCAGATCTGGAAGGACAAAGGGGTAGAGCCACGCGGCATTGACCGCGAAGTGGTAGAGATGATGCACCGGACCCATATGGGGGTGGATCAGGAATATAAAAATATCATGAAGCAGGTGGCCCGCTGTTCCCTGGCCGATGGTTGGGGTGCCTCCATGCTCTCCACCGAACTGACCGATATCATGTTCGGTACCCCGGTACCGATACGTTCCATTATCGATCTTGGTGTACTGCGTGAAGATATGGTCAACGTTACCGTACATGGTCATGAGCCGCTGCTGGCCGAGTCTCTCTGTCTGGCAGCTGAAGACGAAGAGATCCTGGCCCTGGCTGCAAAGGCCGGTGCCAAGGGCGTAAACCTTGCCGGTGTCTGCTGCACGGGAAACGAAATTCTCATGCGTCGAGGAATTCCGGTTGCCGGCTCATTTATTCAGCAGGAAATGGTTTTAGCCACCGGTGCGGTTGAGGCTATGGTTGTTGACGTCCAATGCGTGATGCAGTCGGTTGCCCAGGTGGTGAAGGGCAAACATACTGATATTATAACCACCAACTATCGGGCCAAAATGCCCGACGGTATTCATATTCAGTTTGAAGAAGATGATGCCTATGCATCGGCCAAGAAAATCTTGATCCATGCCATCGGCAACTTTAAGAAGCGTGGTGATTATTACATTCCCAAGGATAAAAAATTCGACGTGGTTGTCGGCTTTTCCCATGAGACCATCAACTATATGCTTGGCGGTCGTTTCCGACAGTCATACCGGCCGCTCAATGATAATATAATAAATGGTCGAATTCGCGGCGTCGGTGCCCTGGTCGGCTGTGAGCATTATAAGCATTCCGATGATGTTCATTTCAAGATTGCCGTTGAACTGATAAAAAATAATGTTCTGGTACTGGCCACCGGTTGTGCGGCCCAGGCCCTTGGCCGTCGCGGTCTGCTCCGTCCCGAGGCTGCAACCGAGTATGCCGGTGACGGACTGCGCGAGGTCTGCGAGACAGTCGGCATGCCGCCTGTGCTCCATGTCGGCTCCTGTGTGGATAACTCCCGTTTGCTGATTGCCCTTACTGAAATGGTGAAAGAGGGTGGTCTGGGTGATGATATATCCGAGCTGCCGGCAGTTGGTTCTGCCCCGCTCTGGATGAGTGAAAAGGCGGTTGCAATCGGCCAGTACTTTGTGACCAGTGGTGCCCATGTTATTTTCCAGGACCTGCCGGTCACCGGGGCCAAGAAGTTCTCTGAATTTATTCTTGGCGGCTTGAAAGAAGAATACGGTGCCTGTTGGGGTATTGAAGGTGATCCCATCAAGCATGCCCGGGCAATGATTGCCGCCATTGATGAAAAACGTGAGGCCTTGGGGATTAACAAGAAACAGGAACGTGTTCTCATGGATATGGCCATGCGCCGTGAGCTGGAAGGCCAGGCCCTGCCGGGTGCAGGCTGCGGCCAGGGCGGTCACTGAGCAGCATGTTGTTTGAGTGTTGAATCGGGCCACGTTACGTATGTTGCAGCTGTTTAAAGCTGATGCCTGAAAAGACGAGTTTTTTGCCTGAAAAAATATTTTTACCGGTAGTTTCGGATTAGGGAAGGAGGATCGATGAAATCGGGGAGCAATTTGGAGCGGGTGCTCGAAAGCGGTGAGTTTGCAGTCACCGGAGAGCTTGGCCCGCCGAAGAACAGTGACCCTGAGGTGGTCAGGAAAAAGGCTAAAATCCTGAAAGGTAATGTTGATGCCGTCAATATAACCGATTGCCAGACCGCAATTGTCCGGATGTCATCCATTGGTGCCGGACTGATAGCCCAGTCTGAGGGTGTTGAACCTGTTATCCAGATGACCTGTCGGGACCGTAATCGGATCGGCATGCAGTCGGATCTGCTGGCTGCATCCGCCATGGGATTAAAAAATCTGCTCTGCCTGACCGGTGATCACCAGAAGTTCGGCAATCATCCGGGATCAAAGGGCGTTTTTGATATGGATTCCATCCAGATGCTCGGTATGGTCCGGGATATGCGTGATGCAAAGAAATTTCAGTGCGGCGAGGAGATTAAAGGCCCGGCCCCACAGCTATTGCTTGGTGCAGCCGCCAATCCCTTTGCCTATCCCCTTGAGTTCCGCGCCGTACGTATGGGTAAAAAGATTGCCAATGGTGCCGACTTTATCCAGACCCAGATTATCTACAACGTTGACCGTTTTTCTCAGTTTATGGAAACGGCCCGCGAATTAGGGCTGACTGAGAAGGCATATATTTTAGCCGGTGTAACCCCTCCAAAATCTCTTGGCATGGCCAGGTACATGAAAAAGTTTGTACCGGGCATGGATGTGACCGACGAGGTTATAGACCGGATGAAAGGGGCAAAGGATAAAAAGCAGGAAGGTATTAATATCTGTGTTGATATTATCAACCAGGTCAAAGAGATCAAGGGTGTGGCCGGTGTTCATGTAATGGCCATTGAGTGGGAAGAGGCGGTTGCCGAGATCTGTGAGAGTGCCGGTCTGCTGCCTCGACCTGTTTTTGATGATATTGCCGCACCCGTTACAACTGCAGCTGTAGAGGAATCTGCCCCATCTCCTGAGACCATCGAGGTCAGAAGCGAACCTGCTCCTGAACCGGTAGTAGATACTGTCGCGTCCGAGGAACTGATGGCCAGGGCCCGTACCGAGGCCGAAAATATAATTGCCGCTGCCCGTGCCGAGGCTGAAGCGATCACCTCTGCTGCCCGGCCCGCAACAACGATAACTGAAACTGCTGCTACAGCGACTGATGATGCAGGAGAACATGAGATGAATGAGAAAGAGCGCCTGATGGCGTTGGAGTCCGTGAACCAGGGGCTTAAGGCCCTGAAGAGTGCCTACGGGCTCAGTGATGATCAGTTTGATGCACTGCTTAATTTTGCAGGTGCTGAGGCTGTTTTAAAACGTGAGCCTGATTTGACTGCAAAGGCACCTGCCGCACCTGTTGCCAAGCCCGCTGCTCCTCCTGCTCCGGCCCCTGTTTCAGCTCCGTCTGCCGATGATGCAGCAACCCGCAAGGCTGAGGAGGCTGCAAAGGCCAGGGCGGATGCAGAAACCAAGGCAAAGGCGGAAGCAGAGGCTAAAGCCAAAGCGGATGCCGCTGCCAAGGCCCGGGCAGAGGAAGAAGCGAAGACAGCCGCCGCGGCTGCCAAAAAAGCTGAGGCTGAGAGCAAAGCCAAGGCAGAGGCTAAGGCAAAAGCCGAGGCAGAGGCCAGGGCCAAAGCAGATGCTGAAGCAAAGGCCAGGGCCGATGAAGAGGCCAAAGCAGCAGTAAAGGCAGAGGCTGCTCCTGCAAAATCTGCTCCGGCAGGGCTTGAGGTAGCAGAACTTTCCACCGGTGAAACGCCTTTTTCCGAGAGAATCACCAAGGTTCCGGCATCTTCTTATCAACAGGACTATTCCGGATCTATCCGTGAGGTAACCCTCGGCAACGGTGACAATACCGTTACCGTGGGCGGTTCAACATCGCTGCCGTTCCATCTTTTTGAAGGCGATATGCAGCACAAGCCTTTGATTGCCATGGAAATTCAGGATATACGTCCCGACAGCTGGCCGGCTACACTGACCCGTTATTTTGATGACGTAATGGACAGTCCGGTTGACTGGGCCAGAAAATGTGTTGATGAATATAATGCCGATGCCCTTAATATATGGTTGATCGGTACGGATCCTAACGGTGAAGATCGATCCTCTGCTGATGCAGCCAAAGATGCAGCTGCAGTCATTGAGGCCGTTGATGTACCGATAATTGTCTGGGGTTGCGGTAATTCTGAAAAAGATACCGAGACGTTGCGTGAGGTGACCTCCATTATCGGTGATAAAAAGGTCTGCCTGGCACCTCTTGAAGATGCCAACTACCGGACCATCGGCGCAACCGCCATGGCATTCCAGCACCCCATGGTTGCCGCATCTCCCATTGATGTAAACCTGGCAAAGCAGCTGAATATTCTGCTTGAAAATCTTGGCGTGTCCCTGGATACCGTGTTGATGGATCCTTCCATCGGTGCTCTGGGCTATGGTATTGAATATACCTATTCCGTCATGGAACGTATCCGCATTGCTGCTCTTACTCAGAAAGATGAGAAACTGCAGGTACCTATCATCTGTAACCTGGGCAGGGAAGTCTGGAAGACCAAGGAAGTAGGTCTGCCCTCCGAGGAGATGATGGGTGATCAGGAAAAACGCGGTATTATGATGGAGGCCATGACCGCCTCCTGTATGCTGATGGCCGGTGGTGAGGTGCTGATCATGCGCCATCCCAAGGCAATCAATATGACCAAGTCACTGATTAACGGCCTGGCAGGCTGATATAAATAATTTCAGGTAAGTATAAAGCGCCGCAGCCGGCGTACTGCAACCTGGAACCCGAAACCGGAACTCTGAACCTTTTTTAATACAGGGAGTTATCTCAATGTCGAAGATTATCTGTTCTGCAGCTATTCGTGGCGCCCAGAAAATCGTGGATATGTCCGAGGAGTCTTTTGAGGAGGCCATAAAAAAATATGGTCCGGATCAGGAAGTATCCTTCCCCAACACGGCCTACTATCTGCCTATTATCTATTCCATGCTTGGAGCCAAGGTGGAAAAACTGGGCGACATGAAGGATATCTTCCTGGAGGCACGGAAACTTCTGCCCGCAGTGGTCACCGAAGATCTCTGGCTTCCTTATCTGGCCCCTGCCCTGGATGCCGGTATGGCGACCTATTTTGCCGAGGAGATGTTTGAAGCCATTCGGTACCTCAATGAGCCGAATTTTTACACCAAGACAGAAGATCCCACTGCTGAGAATTTATGGCTCGGTGCTGCCGATGACGTCATCTTTCGTAAACGCGGGGTTGAGTTTGTTGACGGAACTGCGCCGGGATTTGCTGCTATTGTCGGCTCTCCCGAGGATAAGGAAGTCGCCTCTAAAATCGCCATTGAGCTGCAGGAAAAAAATCTGTACATCTTCATGCATGATCAGTCAAACGGTAAGAATATGGCTGAGCTGCTGGTTGAAAATGATGTTCAGGTTGGCTGGGGTACCCGCCTGGTTCCATTTGGCAAATCCTACACCTCGGTGGTCTTTGCCATCGGTTTTGCCTGCCGTGTAGCCCTTGCATTCGGTGGAGTCAAACCCGGTGATTCTTTGGGCAACCTTATTTACAACAAGGACCGTACTTTTGCCTTTGTCATGGCCTTCGGCCCGGTAAGCGACGAGTGGTATGCCAACGCGGCCGGTGCGATTAACTGGGGCTTTCCTACTATTTCCGACTATGACATACCCGAGG
>WFRY01000170.1 GCA_015486315.1 Desulfobulbaceae bacterium | reverse complement strand
TAATGATGGAGATTTCGAACAATATACAGAGCGTTACCGTGAACTTGTGGCAAAGCGCAAGGCCGTGGAACATATTAATCACGAACTCTTTATGTCAAAAAGGGTGTGTCTCTTATGTTCGGAACCAGGGCCTGACAAATGTCACCGGCGATTGGCAGCGGAAATAATAGCCGACAGGCTTGAACACCTGGACATAATTCATCTGTAACCTTGAGCTCAACTCAGGAAATTATCCATGCATCCACTGTTTACTATTGGTCACTCCAACCATCCAGTTGAATATTTTATTCAACTGCTTGATACGTTTAATATAGAAGTAGTTGCTGATGTCAGGCAGTTGCCATACAGCCGATATGCAGATCATTTTAACAGGGAGCTAATTGGAAAAACGCTCATAAAATCAGGAATTAAATATGTATTTGTGGGGGACCAGCTTGGGGCCAGGCCATCCTCCCGGACATACTATACAAAAGGCAGGGTAGATTTCATAAGGCTTGCAAAAGCGCCTTTTTTCACGGAGGGAATTACCCGTCTTAGAAATGGTATGCAGGAACACAGGATAGCCCTTATGTGTTCGGAAAAAGACCCTATAACGTGTCACCGCACCATCCTTGTTTGCAGGAACCTGTCATGCATGGAAAAAAATGCCGACATACAGCACATAATCTCAAACGGGATATTGGAAAGCCATTCAGAACTGGAGACACGCCTTTTACAACTGCACAGACTGAACCATCCGGACATGTTTGATAGCAGGGAGCAGAGACTGCAGAATGCCTACGATATCCAGGGCAGCAAAATTGCGGCAAGCGCAGATAAACACGCTTCATAACAGGGAAACGAACCTGGAGAGGCCTACCCATACTTTTCGGAATCTAACGTGCAGCCTGCCGAAATATACTGGGCATTGTTGTCCGAGATGCCGCTTCATCACTTCATTCCTCTTTCAATAATACCGATAAGACAATAAATCCCCTTAGCCATAAGACTCTGTTGCAACTATTTTTCACCGTGTCCAGTGGCAGGAATTGAGATTCTACACCTTCGGTCGGCGCATGATGAGCAATTTTATTTCATAACAAAACAGGGGTGCCTGCTATCATCGTGAGAACATTAACAAAATTGGGCCTATTTAAATGAGAATAGATAACGAAGAATTCAATAGTATCGTTAACGGATTTCTAAAACCTCAAGCAAACAAAGATGATATTTTTCTATTTTGCCTCGGATAACACCAAGGCAGGTAAGTTCTATTACAGGAGAATCAATGCTGGAGTATGCAGGCAAATCGAAATATTACCGACAGGCAGTGATGAGGACGCTTGGAAGAAGAGAATTTTTGTCCAACCATGAGCTTGAGAGACTGTGTAATTTTCCTGTCTCAACTGAACATCCTTTTACCAGCATCCTGTACTGGTCAACAGTTGCCTTGAAAAATGCGGGACTGAACCATGAAAAGATGTTACCGGATTTTCAAAAGGCCCTTGTGCACCATGCTGTTATGAAGGCAAAGGCCCTGAAATATATTGCCTGCTCCTATTACAGCAAGGCAGTTCAGCAAGGCCTGATTCAGGCTGATATTGAATTCGAAAATTTCCACACGGAAATCACTCAGAAGATGAATGGACTTGAGGATCCTCTCGGGCTCCTGCGTTGCAACTACCTGTAAAAGAAATTCAGAAAACCTCAAATTTTATGTCACTTTTTTCAAATATGATACGATATGAAAAATATTGACCATAATTGCAACAATAACAACTTCAGGTCCTGCCAGGGAGAATTTTAATGAATGGCGCGGCTGCCTATGATAATGCAGAAATGCTGGCGTCAAGCATATAAGGATTAAATATTACACAGGATAAGGACGTCAACAATGACAGACTACAAAAAAATCATGTTAGGCATATCGACAAGGCAAAATACCGCAAACCTGGTGCCTATCTTACAGTATGACTTTAAAGCCGCAATTTTACTGGAAACCGATTTTGCAAAACAGCAGGGCTGGACTGAAGGACTTCAGCAAGTGCTTGACAACAAGAATATTGATGCGTCCATCGTCTCCATTGGTCAGGGCAGTGATGTTAAGTCTGTACAAAAGACCATTCAGCAGGAAATCAGCCAGGCGAAATATTGTCATAATGAGATATGGTGGAACTTTGGAGGAGGACAAAAAATCCAGCAGCTTGCCATGTTCCAAATCTTTAATGAGCGGCTTGCCACAGGTAATTGTGACAAGGCATGTTATGCAGATCCTGGTCAAAAAAGAATATTCGAAATCTGGAGAGACGAAAATGTAATGAAAAGTCTGGACCAGGATGTTGAAACTGAAATTACTTTAGACGACATTTTAACCGTTTTCAATTTGAAGAAACGCAGCTCCAACAAACCTAAACTATTATGGAAACGTAATAATGTCACCAACAATGAAACACTAACAGGTAAGAAGGAGGCTGAGATTTTCTGGGATACAAGCAGACGTCAGAAGTTACTTGCCTGGATTTTAGAACCAGACGGAGAAACACCCAGTGAACTTAAAGGGTTTAAACATGGATATGCTGATTTTTTTGAAAAGGTAGTACAATTCGAAGTTGCTCAAATTTTAGAAGAAAAAATACACCATTATGTAACCGAGGCATGGGCCAATGTTCGAGTGCGTGACGCCCAGAACAATGAAATTGCGGAATGGGATATAGTCCTGGTCACTGACTTTGGAACACTTGTAATACTGGATGCAAAAACAGGAATATTTCGTCAGAAAGATGAGCACGCACGTCTTTTCAACCTCGAAAAGGCAACCGGTTATTATGGCAAGTTCAAGGTCATCATTCCATATGTCTTGGAAGACATGAAAGATGATGGATTTTTTGCCAAGCAGGGAGAAAAGGGGAAAGATTATCGTTCAATACCCCTGGAACTGAATACACTCAACAGTAATTTCTTGGGCCTGACCGGAGTTGGAGAATCGCTCTATTTACAAAAGTGGAAAAAGAGGAAACATCGCTTAAGCAAGACATGCCCTGAAGGCAATATGAGGGATAATCGTACAATAGTGAAAATTCGCAGTCATTATAATCTGCTGGATGATTTAATGCGCCCGCATGAATTGGATACTTACATTGCTCTGCCACAGGGATGAAAAGCTTCCTAAGTGGAATAAATCAAAAAAACAGGGGCATGCATTAAAATTTACAACACTCAAGACACTCATGACTACTTTTGAAAAAGGAGGGGGAATGAGCAATTTTTTGTATGGGGTATCTTGCCAAGGCATTCAATCGTTTATTTTCGAGACGGACAAACTGCGGGAGATTGTGGGGGGAAGTGAACTTGTTGAACAACTATGTACCTATTTTTTTGAAAAATTTCTAAATAATAAAGGTGGACAGCTGACTGATTATAAAAAAATAACAGGGGCAGCCGGAAACATTCGATATGTATTCAAAAATGAAGATTTACTGAAGGCAACAGTATATGACTTTCCCTGGCGGGCCGCACAATTCGCACCAGGCATAACTATTAGCCAGGCCGTTGTTTCGTTTGCCGGGGAATTGGAAAGAGCGGACATGGATACCCTGGAACGTAAGCTTAAAAGTCAGCGAAACAAGCTGGCCCGCCCTATGGATACAGGGTTTCTTGCTATGGAGCGTTGCAGGAGAACTGCCCGACCTGCAGTAAAACGCACGAACGACGGCGGCCTTCTTGATATGGCCCTCAGTGCAAAGCGAAAGGCCAGCGGCTCAGCATCACACACACTTTTAAAAAAGCTGACACCCGGTGATCTTAATGCACGGATCGCTCATATCCCATTTGAAATGGAAGAGATGACGGACCGTAAAAAGAGCGGCTGGCTTGCAGTCATTCATGCAGACGGAAATGATCTCGGGAAAACAATTCAAAGCATTTCAAAAAATGCCAATGGCAATATCATTGATACATTTCGTACTTTTTCCCAAAAGCTGGAGACAGCCACCGTGGAATCTGCGAAAAATACTTTTGGTCAGATAATTATAAAGGATGACTACATTACTGACAGTGGCAAATTCCCTATAAGGCCTATTGTCATAGGTGGGGATGACCTTACAGTAATTTGCCGTGCTGACCTGGCCCTTGATTTTACAAAAAAGTTCCTTGAAGAATTTGAAGAGCAAACCAAAGATAAATTTAAGGACATGGCCGCCGACGGGGTGAGAGAGCTTGAAAATGGACTGACGGCCTGTGCAGGCATTGCCTTTATCAAACCAAAATATCCCTTTCATTACGGTGCAGCCCTTGCTGAAGAACTTTGCAGCAGGGCCAAGAAGGCCTCCAAGAAGGAGCCTGACGGTAAAGTTCCATCCAGTATCGCCTTTTTTAAGGTCAGGTCCACATTTCTTGACAGTTACGAAGACATTGTAAGTAGAGAGCTTACCGCCGGATCGGTCGGTTTAGATTATGGCCCTTATGCGGTGCAAAGCGGGACACGAATGCCGAATGTTAATGAATTGCAAGACAAATTGAATATCTTGAGGGAGGAAGATGCGCCAGTTTCGTCCTTAAGAAAATGGCTTGCCTCGCTTTACCAGGATGAGGAAGAAGCCCGCCAGCGCATGAGCCGGATTTGTCAGTTATCCAACAATTATTTCGACAGGTTGGGACTTGAGTCTGTCATAAACGATAGCAACAAAACACCGGTGGGAGACTGGCTTTCATTGCTTGCGCTGGAGAAAGGAGAGTAAAAAATGGATATCAGGTATCGTGTCAGTTTTTTTTCCTGCTGGCACTGCGGTTCGGGATTGAGCGCTGGTTTCGGGATAGACCAGACAGTGGCCCGGGATGCAGATGGGCTGCCCTTCATCCCGGGAAAGACACTCAAGGGAATGTTACGGGATGCAGCAACTAACCTCTCTGAACTTGCTGACAATTCTAATAAAAAAGACTGGGAACAATTTGTGAACTCCATTTTCGGCACCGGCAGCGATGAGAATGCTTACAATTTTAATGCATCTGGCTGTTTTTTTTCAGACGCTGCCCTTGGCCAGGATATCCGGCTTTACCTTTCAGGGCATCCTTCACAAAAGGCCTTTCTGTTTAACGAGATTTCAGCCACAGCCATAGTGAAAGACACGGGGGTGGCTGCAAAAGGTTCGCTTCGTATAACCGAGACTGTCATCCCGCTTGACCTTGAAGCTGAAGTGGCTGACTTTCCTGATAATAATGATTTTTACCAAAAATTAGGCGACTGCATGAACTGGATCAAGCGAATGGGCGTTAACCGGAACAGGGGGCTGGGACGATGCTGTTTTAGCATAATTGGCGGAAGGAGTGGGCAATGAAGAAACTTACCTTCAGATGTGAACTGCTTTCCGACGTGATACTTAATGCATCAGGGGCCAGCGACGGAAATTTTTTGTCTCACGATTATATTCCAGGTTCCAATTTTCTTGGCATTACCGCCCGTAATTATCAGGACGCAAAGAACAGGGGCATTGCATATGACCTGTTCCACAACGGTAATGTAAGGTTTGGTGATGCGCACCTGGTAATAGATGGCCAGCGAAGCCTGAAGGTGCCGGCAGCGTGGTTTTATAAAAAGGGGGATGCCCTGTCAGATGGAAAAATATGGCTGCATCATTTTCTTGACCAGGACCAGTACTCCAGGCTGATAAGAGACGGTATCCAGCTCAAACAGGCCAGGAGTAACTTTTTTGTCAATTCTGGAGACAGCAATGAAATCAATATAATCTCATTTGCCGACATGAAATACTTTTCCATCAAGTCTGCCTATGATCGTCAGGCGCGCAGGGCAAAGGAAAGCCAGATGTTTGGGTATATGGCCATGCGAAAGGGTAGCGAATGGGAGTTTTCGGTCACTGTTGCAGGCGGTAACGGGCAAACTATCCTGGATTTTGTAAAGGATAATCTTTCCGGAAGGCGCAGTATAGGCAGGTCCCGTTCAGCACAGTATGGCCGGGTAAATATTGTATTTGACAGGGAAGAGAATTGCAGCGAGATGCAGCCGGTTTCAGAAAATGCTACTGCAGAATCCTATGAAATCATCATCTATGCTGAAAGTAGGCTTGCATTCATGGACCGGTTCGGTATGCCCACGGTGCAGCCCGAACCCAAAATGCTGGGCCTTCCCAAAGGCAGCAAGATCGTGTGGGATAAAACACAGATACTCACCTACAGGTACGCTCCATGGAACGGCATCCGCCGGACCCGTGACGCAGACAGGATATGTATTGACAAGGGCTCTGTGATAGTCGCCTCCGTCCCGGAAGGATCAGCCGTATCCTCCATTCCGCGTACGGTTGGATATTTCCGGAACGAGGGACTGGGGGTCATTCGGGTAAATCCTGATTTTCTATGCCAGGCAAGACCAGATGGCAGGCTTTCAATACCCATACCTTCTGCAGATGCAAGTGGCGGGCAGGATGTGGAGGCCGCTGGTGAAACAACTCAATCTGAGACTTCGCTGATCAGTTGGCTTGGAACCCAGGAAAAATTATCTCGTGACAACAAGCGGATAATGAAATTGGTAAACGACTTTATCTTGAAATACGGTGACAGATTCAGAGACAAGATGGCAAGTCAGTGGGGCAATATCAGGAGTCTTGCTGAACGTGCGCAAAATGCAGAAGATCTTATGACACGACTGTTTCATGATGATACGGAGCAGCCTGATCAATCTGGCTACCTTATGCACGGAGTAGCCGAAAACAAGTGGCGGAAAAATGGGAGAAGGGATGTACTGAAGGAATTCCTGATAAAACAGCCGGAAGATATCAGGATCCGTCTCACCATCAAGTTAGCGTCTGAAATGGCCAAGACAAGTTAGCTCAGGAGGCAAAAGGCATGCATGACAAGAGATACCTGGCCACACTGTTAATTGAAGCAGAAACACCGCTCGCGGTTGGTTCCGGGGAAAGTGATATAACAACGGATCATAAAGTGACAAGGGATTTCAACGGTCTCCCGATGATACCTGGCACCTCCATTTGCGGCGTATTGCGCCACTCATTACTGGAAGCATCTGACGATGATGATTGGTGCAATACGATAAATGATATCTTTGGCTACCAGGAAGGTGATGATGGCACAGGCTCCAGATTGATTGTGACAGACGCACTTATGATAGGAAAGGACGGACGTGTACATGAATCTGTTGGTGAAGTTGATCCGGAGGATGCGTTTTATCGCAGATTTTTTACACTGCCTGTGAGACAGCACTGCCGAATCAATTACAGAGGCGCTGCAGACACCGAAGGACACGGCAAGTTTGATGAGGAGGTTGTCTATAAGGGAACAAGATTTCTCTTTGAAATTGAGCTTGCCGGGACAGATGCAGACAAAGATGCCTGGGTCAGAATCATATCCATGATTCGCTCACCGCTGTTCCGCATTGGCGGAGGTACAAGAAAGGGATTTGGTGCCATAAGGGTGGCAGGCGCTGATGAACAGTTTTTTGATCTTAAATCCAAAGAGGGTTTGGAGGGTTATCTCGCCCTTACCAGCTCACTTGCAGCCAGGTCTGTCACCTGCACAAATGATTCCCATTACAGACAGAATGACGGCGATTCCGCGTCCACCTGGAATGTTAAAGAATATGCACTTGATCTGGAACCTGAGGATTTCTTTATCTTTGGTTCCGGTTATGGGGACGACGCCGCAGATATCAGGCCTGTTATTGAACCGGTCATAAAATGGGAAAATGGGATGCCGGAATTTTCAGAGGATATGGCGCTGATTCCGGCCAGCTCCGTTAAGGGGGCCATATCTCACCGGGTAACCTTCCATTACAACCGTTTAAAAGGGGTCTATGCGGATAAAATATACCCAAGTCCGAACGAGAAGATTGAAGACCATGAAGACGTAAAGGCGACGGCTGCCAAGATGGCCGTCCTGTTTGGTTCTGCGTCTGGAGACAATGGAACGGGAGAGCGGGGGGGAGCAATTTTTTCTGATATATTGGTCAGCGCCTGGCAGGAAAAGATCATGAATCATGTTGCCATTGACAGGTTTACCGGGGGGGCAATACAGGGGGCGCTTTTCAGTGAACGGGTATTTGCTGAAACCGGGCAATTTGCAATGAGTATTCTTGTAGAAAAATCCGCATTTAACAATAACCATATGCTGCAAGAGGCATTTGAGCATACCCTGCTCG
>WFRY01000169.1 GCA_015486315.1 Desulfobulbaceae bacterium | reverse complement strand
GTAAAAGGAGGACTCCGGAGAACCGGTACGACGAAAAACACTGTACACTCCGGGGAGTGCAAGGATGTCTTTTTCCAACCGGTCACCCATTCTGTTGCTTTCGGTAAGGGAGGTGCCAGGAGGAAGCTGATAACTGACCAGCAGAGAATTTTCATCAAGCAAGGGCAGCAACCGGGCAGGATTAAACACCAGCAGGCCGGTACCAGCTAACAGAAGCATGGAGGCGGTTACAATGGTAATGGCCCGGTGTCGGAGGAAATGATCGAGCAGGTGCAGGTTCAGCCGTTCAAGCGTCTGTATCCAGCGGGCACCGAGCCCGGAGCTTTGCTTCACTTGGTCAAGGGGCCGCATCCAGTGGGCAGCGGTAAGTGGGATCAGGGTGACGGAGAGCAGCAGGGAAAAGAGCAGCAGAATGCTAAAGCTGAGGCCAAAGGGATGAAACAACCGACCGGCAAGACCACTGATAAGCACAAGTGGTGCAAAGGCGGCAAGAACCGTCATGGTTCCGGCGATGTCAGCCCCTAAAATTTCCCGAGTGCCGTTCAGGGCGGCCTGCCATGGTGTCTGTCCCAGGTTTCTGTGGCGGTCGATATTCTCCAGCACCACAATGGAATCATCAGCCACCATGCCGATGGCAACAGTCAGGGCACCAAGTGTCATCAGGTTCAAACCCAGACCCATGAAGTGCATGACCCAGAATGTCCCCAGAACAGTGAGAGGGAAGGTGAAAGCAATGGCCATACTGGCCCGGTTCCGGCCAAGGATAAAGAGGACGGCCAGAATAGCCAGCCCGGCACCGGAGAGGAGATGATTGCGCATATTGCGGTAGGCAAGCCCGATGATCTCTGCCTGATCGTAAAATTTTTCCAGTTTCACTCCGTTTGGCAGCGTGCTTTTTGCCAGTTCCCGGTCTACCAGGCGGGAAACCTTAAGAGTACTGGCTCCAGGCTGTTTCTGGATACTGAAGGCTACAGCAGGCAGTCTGTTCTCTGTGATTACGTATCGCTGCGGCTTGCTACCGGCATAGATTTCTGCAACGTCAGCAAGTCGCAGGGGGACTGCGCCACTGACCCGTACCGGCACGGCGCGAAGATCATCAATATTGCGGAGTCTGCCGTTGGTGCGAATCAACAGGTCCCGTCCGTGCTGTTCCAGGTAGCCCCCGGTATCCAGGATGTTTGCCCTGCCAATAGCTCCTGCAATATCTGTTGCCGTCAGTCCGGCCTGCCTGAGCTTGAGTGGATCAAGATCGACACGCCAGCTATACACGCCCCCGCCCATCACCTCGACCCGGGTCACCCCGGGCAGCGAAGTAAGACGGGGAGCCAGCTGATACTGCACCCAGCTGCGAGTCTGGACAGGATCACCGCCGCTTAAGGTATAGGTGGAAAGCATGGCCAGCGAGGTGCCGATATTTTCCAGCTTTGACTCAGCCCCTACCGGCAGGCTGGAACGAACCTGTGCCAGTCGGCCATAGACAAGCTGCCGGGCCTGCAATACATCAATCCCCCAGGAAAATTCAACAGTTACCTGGGAGAATCCCGGTGCAGAGGTTGAACTGACCCGCTGCAGGTTGTTCAATCCCTGCATGGAATTTTCTATGGGTCTGGTCACCATCTGCTCCATATCCTCAGCAGTACCAGCCGGGTAATGGGTGATAATGTTGATTAACGGGTAGTTCAGGTCGGGAAACAGGTCCACGGGCAGGTTGGTAAAACCTGATAGTCCGGCAAGGCCAATCAAGAGAGCACCGATGATTACAGCGATCGGCTTTTTTAAAATGATTTCAAGCATGATATTCTTTCAAGAAACTCCTTAATCCACAAACTGGATCAACTCTTTCAGGTCACGATAGAGCAGCTCATAACCATTTTCCCGGACAACCTGCTGACCTGCTTCCAGGCCTGACAGGACAGGAACTTTTCCCTTGCTCACATTGCCAACTTTAATCTGTTTGGGCGTATATGTCTGGTCTTCTGCAATAATGCACCAAGTCTTGTTGTTACGGCTGACCACTGCGGTTTCCGGAATCCAGACAACCTGACGAGCCGGGCTGCGATGCATAACCTCTATCCATTGACCATCCCTGAGCAGGATATCAGGATTGTCGGTCTTAAAGAGGAGCTGTCGCATACCGCTGTGGATATCGATACCAGGTAGGCCGGTCAACCGCTTCATTCTGAATGTTGTTTCCCCTTTTTCAATCACGGTTTCACCGTGCAGCCAGTTGCTCAGCCCTTTCTCGGAAACGCTGACGTTCAGGTAGACTTGATTCAAATCCTCCAATTCAAGTAGAGTCTTGTTCGGCTGCATCCAGATGCCGACCTGCGGTGGTCTGTTATTCACTATCCCGCCAAAAGGTGCCCGCAGTTCCCCTAAAACATCAGCCACAACCTGTGGGGACTTTTTATCAAGGAGGACATTTACATCTTTCCGCTCAATATCGTTGTTGAGCAGTTCAAGCATTGTCTGTAATGTGTCCCAGGATTGTTCCAGGTTTGCCCTGTACCTGGTGACCGTTTCCTCTGCGCCAACTGCATCCCGGCGTGTCAGTGTATGTTCCTTCGCCCCTTTACGAATTATTTTTTGTTGCTTTTCAGCAACGATGAATAGTTTGCGGCGACCGGAATAATCACTGATTTTTTTCAGCAGATCAGGAGCGTGAAAACGCAGCAGGACTGTGCCGGTTGCAACAGGCAGGCCGGGCTCAACCCGCACCTCTGTAATCTTCAGGGCAAAGGGTACCGTAAGAGTGGACTTGGCCCGGGCCGTCACCAGGCCAAAGGCCACGTCCTCCTGTTGCCATTGGCCTGATTCCGCGGGGATAACGGGATAGGTTGCCGCCTGTAGTGATCCGCAAAACAACAGGCAGAGTAAACAGCTGAAATTGAACAGATGAACAAGAGCTTTTCTTTTACACAACATTTGGGTGCTGACACGTAGTGAGGACATAATTACTTGTATTGAAGGGTTATCTGGGAACCATGAGCCGAATAAGTTCGTCATCGGATAATATATCCAGGCTCACTGACGAGTTATGTTGTTTTCCAGCAGCAGAAAATTTTTTATTGTAACATTCCCGTTCCTGCCGGAGCCGACCAGGCATCTGGAGTTTTATTTCATTTCCAAGAGTTGCACCGGGATCGTCCAGGTTATGCTGGAGTACCAGGGTAATTTTGTTTCCTTCCCTGTCATGAAAAATCCATTTCCATGCTATGATTTCGCCGAAAGTATCGCCGACATATTCATCTGGTTTGCCATACTTTTTCGTGTAAAGTTTCAATAAATGTTTGAAAAATTTCTCCGATCTGTTTTGGAGTTTAAACTGCATTTTAATGATTTCGCCCGGCTCTGCACAGACACCGTAAAAAATACTTCCCTTTCTGAAACCGTCCACATCACGGACAACGATTTCCTGGAGAAAGTTATGATAACTTGGGATATCATCATAATCGCCGATAAAGGAATCCAGTTTAAATCCGGCTAGTTCATGGGGCGCGTTGTCTGCGGGTAGAGGATTTTCGGCTAAGGCAACCTGAACCAGAAAAAACTGCAGGCATAAGGCACAGGGAAAAATTATCAATCTTTTCATAACGTATCTCCAGAAGATTTATATTTGCAAATTTTCGGACACTCTCCCATTAAATGCACTCTGCCGTCCTATGCTGTTTTTTCGCCCTTAAGAAGAGCACAGAAAAATCCATCCCTGGCAACCAGTTCATCATATGTTCCCTGCTCGACAATGGATCCTTCGTGCAGGGCAATGATCCGATCAAAAGAGGGTGCCAGATCAAGACGATGAATAATGGCGATGACTGTTTTTTTCCCTTTTAAGGCTGTCTCAACGTATTTCTGGACCAAGGCCTGAGAGGTGTTGTCCAGACTGGCTGTTGTCTCATCCATGATCAGGATGGGGGTGTCTTTGAGAAACGCCCGGGCAATGGCGATCTTTTGTTGCTGTCCTCCAGAAAGACGGTCACCTTTGC
>WFRY01000168.1 GCA_015486315.1 Desulfobulbaceae bacterium | reverse complement strand
GGCCTATATTCATCTACGGGGGCATCATTTCAAATACTTAGATTACTAAATGCCAGAAAAATAAAGCCTGTAATATCAACTACATTGTTATTTGAATACGAAGTCGCATGTCTTTGGTGTAAAACTGCTGATTGGGACTGGCAAAAATGACAAGAATATTAATTTGGTTTCTTCTTTTGGCTGGAGGGCTGATTGTCGGCCCTTTGCTGGACATGGTTCTTTTTTCAAATTTGTTTCGCAGTATCTCCTTCCATATTGTTTCTTTTGTTTTTGGTGTGATTCTCTTGTGTCTGGTCATCAACGGTGCCCGAAATACCGGGCGACAGCTGGCTCGTGGTGGACGTATAGGCGATCTACCCAGAATGGAAACCAACCGTCTGGTCACTACAGGACTTTATAGCTGCATGCGTCATCCCATGCATCTTGCTCTGCTCTTTTTTCCTCTGGCCCTTGCCATGCTGGAAGGATCACCTTCTTTTATTGGTATAATCTGGCCCTTAGAGGTACTATTTATGCTTATAATGATAAAATTTGTAGAAGAACCGGGGGCAAAAAACAAATTTGGTTCGGATTATACAGCCTATGAGAAAGAGGTGCCCATGTTTACTCTGTCACCATCTTGTTTACAGGATCTTTTCCTGAAACGATCAGAGACATCCTATTCAAAAACTAAACAACAGAAAGAATGAATTACCCCGCCGCAAGCGAACGGGGTAGCAAAATTGTTTTACACCCCAAGGGGGTGGGTATTAATCCCGAGCTACCTAGTGCCTGTCCATAAATGGTCTTTTCGCCCAATCTCTGCGTCATGCTCAAAAAATAATGCTCGGAATATCAATTATATGCCTGTGCTTATTTTTATCGCATTCCTTGACCTTGAACGAAAATCCTCATTTCTGGACAGACACTACCTAATAAAACAACGCTGAGGTATACCCGACGACGCTTGAACGGTCACCGCCGGCATCGGCGCTGGTGCGATAGTCGAGCAGCTCTACGTTCAGCTGATGTGCTTTTGCAGCAATCAGCATTCCCTCTACTCCGATTTTTCCGCAGGCTTCGCAACCCTGATGCAGCAGTACCGGGTCTTCCTTTTTGATGGCATTGAGGCAGATAGTATCGAACTTATTAGCCTGTTCCAGTGTATAAAAGTGGCTTAGATCAGTACTGATAACGATGAGGTTCTCTTCATCGTTTAACAACACGTTGATGATAGCGCCCAGCGTTTCAGGTGAAAAATCCCCGTAGACCATCTCGATCACCTGCAGTTGCGGTGCAAAATATTTGATAAAGGGCATCTGTACCTCGGTGGAGTGTTCCTGGTGCATCTGTGGATCGAAACTAAGCCCAAAGTCGTTGACGATCTGATCGGCATACTCCCGGTCGATCTGCAAGGCACCGAGCGGTGTCTCAAAACTCTCGAAACGCGAGACGCTCATTCCACGGTAGGCCACCCGGTGCGACGGACCGATGACAATGGCACGTTTGGCATGGCTGTTTTTAAAACAGCGGTAGGCGCTTTCGGCAGTAAAGCCGGAGTAGATGTAACCCGCATGAGGAACAATCACCGCCCGGGGTGTATGGGCGGGGTCGTTTGGTTGTGCCGCTTCGAAGATTTTGAAATAACGTATGATCTCGGCATGGTCGGCTGGATAGAACGTGCCCGCATGGGCCATGGTGCGTGTACTCATAATTTTCCTCCTTGCTGGGATGCCGATTCAAAATGGACTGCCTGAACACATAATTTTAGTAAGCGCTCCATGAACGCTTACTAATTTTTACTCACTGAAAGTAAATTCATTAACAGAGACTTTCCCCCTTTCGTACTGCCGATGCCAATTTTGTAACCGTTCACCGGAGCTCCCTGGCGATGCATAACTACCGAAGCTGTAACCGTTCAGCAGTGCTCCATATGTACGCAAGCGGGACGGCGAGCTATAGTAGAGCCTATGTGAGACGGCCCGATCGCGTGCAGATGGGGTGCTGCTGAACGGTTACGTTTTTTCGACAATGTTGACAG
>WFRY01000167.1 GCA_015486315.1 Desulfobulbaceae bacterium | reverse complement strand
GTCCCTGTCTGTTGAAGAGCAGTTTTATCTGATTTTCCCCCTGCTCCTTCTCCTGATCTACAGGTATTGCAAGGGGAACTGGCGGCCGTTTCTCATCTCCGCAGCATTGGTTTCATTGATTTTAAGTATATCCGGCGCTCATTTTTTCCCGTCCGCAGCTTTTTATCTCCTCCCGACCAGGGGCTGGGAACTGCTGCTCGGTGCCTTTCTTGCCCTGGGATTGTTTCCGCAGCTGCAGAATAACGGTGCAAGAAACACGGTTTCCCTTATCGGCCTGGTGCTGATCTTATGGTCAATATTTTTCTTTACCCGGCTGACCCCATTTCCGGGTTGGCATGCGCTGTTCCCCTGCGTCGGGGCTGCATTGATTATCTATTCCGGTATCGGCGGGACCTCTCTGGCTGGACGACTGCTTAGTCATCGTGTCCTTGTTTTTGTCGGTCTGATCTCTTATTCGCTGTATCTCTGGCATTGGCCATTAATGGTGTTTGCCAAACAGCTCTGTTCCGGACAGCATGCAGCCTATAGCGGTGCTGCAGTTGTTGCCCTGTCCTTTGCCCTTGCGGTTTTGTCGTGGCGATATGTAGAACGGCCATTTCGAAAAAAAGGCACCATGGAACAACGCAAAAGATTATTCACCATTGCTGCCGGGATAATGTTGATTAATGTTGCTTTCGGGGTTGGAGTTGATGTTTCTCAGGGCTGGCCCGGCAGATTTGCAGGAAAGCTGATCACCCTGAACTGTGATTTGAAGACCTATAACCTGGGGACCTGTTTTTTGCGGGAAGATCAGGATATTACTGAATGGCAGGGTGATAAATGTTTTCTGCAGTCGGGCAAAGCCACAACGACTCTGTTATGGGGAGATTCTTTTGCTGCCCATTACGTTCCTGGAATCAAAGATAATCTGAACCTTATTAGTTCTAATATCCTCCAGTACACGGCCGGAGGATGCGCACCTGTTTTTGATTTTAATCCGGCATACAGACCACGCTGTAAAGAGTTTTCCGCCCGGGTAGAGCATCTGATTTCAAGCTATGGTGTCCATACAGTTGTTATGGCTGCAGGATGGAAACTTGCCCTGGAAAACGGCCTTACATATGATGCCCTTAAAAAAACTGTTGATACACTGCGTCGACAAGGCCTGCGGGTTGTTCTGATCGGCCAGAGTCCCCGCTTTGATCAGAGTGTGCAGGATATCAGTAACCGTGCCCGCATCCTTGAAACATCGGTTTCAGAGAGTGAGCTTTCCATGGATATAGAGGCAATCAACACAGAGCTGAGGAACATTGCCGGCCCGGATAACTTTGTTGATCCAAGTAGAGTGTTCTGCATTAACAAAAGATGTCGATTTAAGAGCAGGTCAGGCTTTTATTTCTGGGATGATGGTCACCTGACCGCTCTGGGCAGCAGGTTGTCTGTTGAATATATTTTTTCAACTCTTAAAATTTGATGGACTTGTAACAAGTACCAAGGCAGTTCACATCTTCTAATCCGTCATCCCCGAGGCAGTAGTCGGGGATCCACAACGCCATGAAACAACTGGATCGAAGTCTACGCTATCTCCCGCCCAACAGACTGCGGCATAAACGAGATTGGTAGAATACAGGATTACGGATTTGAAGACTTTTACGTCTATGTCAAAATTTGATGATCGCGTAATTGAACCGGTAAACGGCAAGATCAGGCAATGGCGCGGCGCCAACCGGCTTATTATAGAGCAGGGCGCGCGTGGCGTTCAGCGGTCCATGCCTGAAAACCGGCGTTACGAAATCGTGAGCAAAGAAATATTTGATAACCAGGTCGTAGCAGAAGTAGAGTTGATCGTGCGGGTAACCGATAGGTGAAATCAAAGGAAAAACAACTGGATGAAGGTTTTGCTGTATAATTTTTAGGTGGAATTTACCCGCCGGTATTTCCATATTTTTATTCGATCTCATTCTATACATTACGTCTATTTTTACAATTTTATGTTTCCACGTATATGTATCAATTTTATTGGTTTTATGGATATAAATTCTACTATCTATACTCGATAAAACTGGCGCAATCTTCGGGAATTTTTTGGTCGTAATAATTATTGATTCAATTGTGTTTATTTTTTCGTCAAATGTTATTTTCCATCTTACCTCAGTTGCGAAATCTGCAGAAAAATCGGGATAGAGTTTATGCTGATTGCTGCAAAAGCGCATCAGCTGAAT
>WFRY01000166.1 GCA_015486315.1 Desulfobulbaceae bacterium | reverse complement strand
GATATTCCGGCACCTGAGAGTGAGGCGGATGCTTTGTTTGCAGCGCCGGAAGAAGAACAGCCCGGGAACGTTGTTGAAGATGTGCAGCCTGATGCAGCGGATACTGTTCCCGAGGTGGAAGTCCCTGCAGAACAGGCAGCAGATGTTTCGGCAGCTGCCGGAAGACGAAGTGGTGGACGGAAATAGTATCAGGGAAGAGCCGGGAAATTCCTGATGAAAAGGGGGCATGTCCCCAGACGTACCTGTAGAGAATGTGGTCGGCGGGCTTCCCAAAAGGAACTTGTCCGGCTGGTCATGCTTGATGGTGTCGTGAGTGAAGATCCCGGTCGGGAGCTTCCCGGACGGGGAGTTTACTGCTGTAGAAACACGCAGTGTCGCACGCGGCTGGAAAAAAATAAAAAAATTCTGAGGCGGGCTTTTCGCCTTCAGTTTGGATGAGCAACGACGAGGACGGGAGTAATTGATGAGCAGGGTCCGCATTTATGAACTGGCAAAAGAAGCCGGTCTCAAAAGCAAAGAGCTGGCAGATAAGCTGATAGCAATGGGCTATCCTATCAAGAGTCACAGCTCTACGGTTGACGATGATATGGCGGCTGATATTCGTCGTAAGGTGCTGGGCAAGGCAACTGCCGATGTCACGGAAAAACCGATAAGTGTCAAGAAAAAGACCGTGGTTGTCCGCAAAAAGAGCACCGTTGTGGTACGTCGACGTTCCAAGGCGCAGAAGGAAGAGATGGCAAAAAAAGCCGAGGAAGCCGAACAGGCCGAAGCGGCGGAATTCGAGGCCCGGGAAGCTGCTGCGGCAGAGACGTCCGACCGGGATGACAGTGTGGAGCCCGAAGCTGCAGCCGAAGAGATTGCAGCTGAACAGGATGAGAGCATTGTTGAAGCTGTCGAATCTGCAGAGACTGTGCAGGATGCAGAGGTGAAAGAGGAGACAGTTGAGCCGGAGTCGGAGTCTGAGCCGGTGTCGGAATCTGAACCGGAGGTGGAGCCGGAAGTTGTCGACAAGGCTTCTGCCGATGTTGCTGAAGAAGAGGTTCCTGTTGCCGTTGCAGATCAGGATGTGGAAAAACAGACAGCAGTATCTGCTGAGAAGCCGGAGAAAAAGCCGGTCAAGGCAGAGCCTAAACGGGCCAAGGGCCTTGCTAAAATTGTCGGTCGGGTAGAGATCAAGGTTGAGGAGAAAAGACCATCCCGTCCCAGGAGACCTGTACGTGCCGGGAAACCGAAGCCTGGTGCAGCCCGCGGACCGAAAACATTTACCAATGATGCCCGACCTGCAGTCGGTAAGGGCAAGAAAAAGGGGAAACGTGTTGTTGCCGTAGGATCAGATGATGCCGCCCGGCAGAAGAAGCCCGGTAAGGCCGCTCGTAAGGGGCGTCAACGGGTGGATTTCAGCCGTGGTGGGGATGTCGAATTCATGCGGCCGCGTAAAGGACGGCGCAAAAAAGACCATCGTCGCAAGGATAAAATTTCTTCAACCCCTGTGACGGAGAGTAAGGCCATTAAGCGGCGGATCAAGGTCTTTGATACTATCAGCGTTGGTGATCTTGCCAAACGAATGGGTATCAAGGCCAACGAGGTCATTGCCAAACTCATGGGGCTTGGTGTCATGGCCACCCTGAATCAGTCCCTGGACATGGATTCCGCAACACTGGTTGCCGCCGACTTCGGCTATGAGGTCGAGCAGGGAATGACGGAAGAGTTGGGTATTGCCGCCCTGCAGGAAGAGGAGATGGGAGGAGACAGGAAATTTCGTTTTCCGGTGGTCACGGTTATGGGGCATGTCGATCACGGCAAGACCTCTATTCTTGATGCCATCCGCAAGACGGACGTTGCCGAGGGTGAAGCCGGTGGTATCACCCAGCATATCGGAGCCTATCATGTCAAGGCCCCGTCCGGAGATATTACCTTTGTTGATACACCCGGCCATGCCGCCTTTACCGAGATGCGCTCCCGCGGTGCCAAGGTAACCGATATTGTTGTGCTGGTCGTTGCCGCCGATGACGGGGTGATGGATCAGACCAAGGAGGCAATCGCCCATTCGAAAGCCGCCGAGGTCCCCATTGTGGTGGCCGTGAACAAAATAGATAAGGATAACGCCGATCCGGAGCGGGTAAAACGTGAGCTTGGCGAGTACGGGTTGATTCCCGAGGATTGGGGTGGAGATACCATATACTGCGAAACCTCGGCCAAAAAAGGAATCGGAATTGAAGGACTGCTGGAGAATATCCAGCTGCAGTCCGAAATTCTGGAGCTCACGGCTGATGTCGGCAGAAAGGCAAGGGG
Source organism: Desulfobulbaceae bacterium (assembly GCA_015486315.1). Lineage (GTDB taxonomy): Bacteria > Desulfobacterota > Desulfobulbia > Desulfobulbales > Desulfobulbaceae > Desulfobulbus_C. The sequence continues at coordinate 2,287 of WFRY01000166.1, read as the reverse complement.
CGTTGTTATAGAAGCCCAGCTCCATAAGGGACGCGGCCCGGTGGCTACCGTGCTGATCCAGGAGGGGACTCTGCATACCGGAGATCATTTTGTAGCCGGTATGTTCAGCGGCAAGGTTCGTTCTCTTGCCAATGATCGGGGAGAGCAGGTCGATGAGGCCGGCCCTTCAATCCCGGTGGAGGTACAGGGCTTGTCCGGTGTGCCGCAGGCTGGTGATGAGTTTGTGGTGGTTACCGACGAGAAGATGGCAAAATCCGTTTCCGGAGCCCGTCAGCTCAAGGCCCGTGAGTCCGAACTTGCTTCGGCCTCCAAGGTGTCCCTTGACAACCTCTTTGAGAAGATGGCAGAGCAGGAGATCAAGGAACTTCGGGTTGTACTGCGGGCGGATGTTCAGGGTACCCTGCAGGCATTCGGCCAGGCTGCTGAAAAACTGTCTACTGATGTTATTCGCGTTCGCGTGCTGCATGAGGGGACCGGGGCCATGACGGAAAACGATGTTCATCTGGCGGCGGCATCCGATGCTATTATTATCGGTTTCAATGTCCGGCCGTCGGTAAAGGTCAAGGAACTGGCAGAGCGTGAGCAGGTCGATATCCGCTCCTATGACGTTATCTATCACGCCCTGGAAGATATTGAAAAGGCCCTGGTGGGTATGCTTGATCCCGAGTTTGAGGAACGGGTCATCGGTACTGCCGAGGTCCGTGATACCTTCTCCGTTCCCAAGGTGGGGACCATTGCCGGTTGTTTTGTTATTGACGGCAAGATGGAACGTAATGCCGAGGTGCGGGTATTACGTGAGTCAGTGGTCATCTACACCGGCGTTATCGAATCCCTCAGGCGTTTCAAGGATGATGTTAAAGAGGTTGCCAGCGGCTATGAGTGTGGTATCGGGGTTGAAAATTTCAACGATATCAAGGTAGGTGATACCCTGGAAGCCTTTGTTATGGACGAGGTTGCTGCTACACTGTAGTGTTCAGCTGTCGGATTCTGAAAATTCGGAACACCAACAGCTGGAAAAGCTGGATCGGAGAATTTATTACTGGCTGAGCTTTGCCCGTAATGAGAACCCGATTTGCTCAACTGCTGTGAAGACGACATCTTGGTGATAAACAAGAGGAACAGGCTGCAAGCCTGTTCCAGCAGAAGTAGCTGTAACACTCTTTATTTCCGCTGAAAGCATGCGGTGATAAACAAAAAGAAGAAAATGTAACAAAGTAGAACCAACAGTATGGAATTTGATTTTAACCTGCCCGGACTCGGGCGGCCAAAGAGTTCGCGTCCCGAACGGGTGGCTGAGGCAATTCAGCATGAACTGTCGCTGCTGCTGCTGCAAAAGGTGCGTGATGCCCGGATTTCCCAGGTAACCATCTCCAAGGTACAGATGTCGCCTGATCTGAAACGGGCTAAAATCTTTTTTCTGGTGCCCAAAGGTGTCAGTTCAGCCAAGGCCCTGAAGGGAATGGAGCGGGCCAGGGGTTTTTTCCGTTCTACCCTGGCCAAGGCGATGAACCTGCGCTATACGCCGGATCTGGTCTTTTTTTACGATCATCAGAACGAGGAGATTGAGCGCCTGGACCAGATTTTTTCTGAGATCAACAGAGAACGAAAGGCCGAAGACCACGGTGAATAAAGAGATTGCCCGGGCCATTTCGGCAACCGGTAATTTTGTACTGTCCACGCATATCAGGCCGGACGGTGATGCCCTTGGGTCCCTGCTCGGTTTTGCCGATATCCTGCAGGGGATGGGCAAACGTGTGCTGTCTTATGCGGAAGAGCCGGTTTCAGGTCTGTATGGATTTCTGCCCCAATGTGAGCAGGTGGAAACGGATTTTGACCGGGTGCTGCATTTTGTCCGCCAATGCGGGGATGATGTGATGAGCATCTGTCTGGACTGCGGAGACCTCGCACGCCTCGGCAGGAGCGGGCCTGAGTTAAAAAATATTCGCCCTTTTCTTGTCATCGACCACCATCAGGGCAACAGTGGTTTTGGTGATATTGACTGGATTGAACCGCATCGTTCCTCTACCGGCGAGATGATTTATGACCTGGCCGTAGAATTAGGCGCAACAGTATCAAAAGATGCTGCTGCCTGTCTGTATACGGCAATTGTGACTGATACCGGATCCTTTCAGTATGACAGCACAACTGAGCATACCTTTGCGGTTGCCGGAGATCTTGTTTCCTGCGGCGTACAGCCGGCTGTCATTGCACAGAATCTGTACGATAGGGCCAGTTTTGGTCGTCTGCAGTTGATGCAGCGGGTACTTGCAACGCTTGAGTCTTATTT
>WFRY01000165.1 GCA_015486315.1 Desulfobulbaceae bacterium | reverse complement strand
CGGCCGGCCATGATGATCCCGGCCATGATGGCCCCCATCTCCCGGGTCATGGCAATGCCCACCAGATCAGCCACGTAAATCCCGGCCCCGAACTGTTTGAGCTGGACCGCCCCGACAAAGGCAAGGATAACCCCGACCAGAAAACTGACCAGGCTGACAATAGGCAGGGCTCGTGCTCCGGTTTGCTCCATGATTCGCCAGAGCTCGGAGTGCTGAAAAACGGCCCTGCCCCGCACCATCCGGGTCAGGGCAATCAGGGCCCCGCCAAGAAAGGCCAATGATTCGCCGATGGAGCGAAAACCGTCTATAACATCCCTGCCGACATCGGCCAAAAAGGAACGTTTACCGGCAACACGGCGCGCACCTTTCCGTTCAGGCACGACATTGGCCAGATGGAGCAGCTTGTCCACTCCGGCCGGAAGTCCTTGGGCGTCAAAATGAATGTTGTTGTTACGAGCGTACACTGCAAGGGGCATGAGAAAGATCAGCAGGCCCGAGTCCCAGTCTGATACCCCGGTACATTGAAAAGTAATGCGACTGACCGATTCCCCGGATTCGATGGTATCAGTCACAGTATTGAGGTCAGGCAGGTTGTCCATCAATGTCCAGGAACCCGATAAGGTCAGTTCCAGAATTCCTGTGGACAGAAAACGACTCCTGCATTCGGGTGACGGTACTGTTGCAGCAGAAGTAGCGCCGGTATCTTTGCTGAGTACCTTCATTAAAAAAACGTATGTGTTCCGGTATGAGTTTGTTCAGACAAGCGACATCTTCCCATTATAACAGATCGGGGGCATATTTCATAAATATCATTACAAAAGGCCGGAAAATATCTGAAAACGGAGTAACTTCTCAATAAGTGCTGGTAGAAGCCTGGATACCCGATAACGACATTCGGAGATGACGATCAGAATTACCTGCAACTCCGTTCATTCCGGCATGTTGTTAGCCGAAGATAGCGTAGACGTTGATCCATAAAATAACAGACGTTACTTGTCACTACTTATTGAGGAAGTTACAAAACGAAGAGCGAACGAAATGAAATTATCGAGGAATAACTCCACTAAGGACTTGTTCCTGAGACGGCAGGCATTCTGAAGTGATTTAAGGATCTTTTTTACTGCTGTGACGTAAACGCTGCAGAGAATCCGTCCATCAACGTCGATGGAAGCCTCCGCCACCTCGAAAACCGCCGCCCCGGAAGCCACCCCGATCAAAACCGCCGCCGTCGAATCTACGACCGAATTCTCCGCCATTATTACGGAAACTCCGGGTCCGTTCTGTTGCCCTCTGCCGGGAAAACTGAGTTCGATCCAGGGAAGACGGCCGGTTGTAGCCTGAATTCTGCAGGCGCGACGAAACAGAACCGTCGAGAGAACCTCTGTTTCTGTTCTGCCAGTTATTGTCTACCCGCTGCTGCCATTTCCCGTCCTGGTTACGAAAAACATTACCCCTGTCATCAGCCATAACATTATTGCGCAGGTTTTCTCCGGACAGGCCCGCTGCCTTGTTACGGATATCACTGACGCTCATCTCGCCACCAGCCCGATTATTCTTAAAGTTTTCTCTTCTCTGCTCTACATCCCGCTGGGACAGGCTATGGTTTTCCCGGTTCTGCAACCTGTCATTATTCCATGCAGGTCGTCCATTCCGTCTCGCGTTCATTTTGTCTTGAATCTTCTGCCGGTTTGCCGGGCTGAGAGAACGGGAATCAACTGTATTACGGATAGTTGCCCGCTGATGACTGTTTCGGTACAGATTGTTTCGCCTGGAAATATTGTTGAAACTGTTCCGGATATTCACATTGTTGATATTGATCCGATTAAATGCCGGACGAAAGCCGCCGGGTCCCCACCAGCCGGTTCCCCAGCCGAAACCGTGAAAACCGCCTCCGGTATAAAAACCAAGGTGGAATGGGCCTGAACTCCAGGACAGGCCAAATCCCCAGCCGGTCCATGGATTATAGGAGACATTAAATCCCCAGGTTGCCGGACGTGGATAATAGAAATAAGGAGATACCCAGGGTGAATAGTACCAGCCGGTTCCATAGACGATGGTGGGACCATAGACATAACTGCCCAGGTACCCTGGCGTATAACCGACATAGACCACGTCCGGTGTGGATTCATAGACATAAACATATTTGGTGTTATAGACCGGTGAAGAGGGTGGTACCTTGCCGATACCCGGCGGTGCATGATCGGATACCTGCCACGGTCCGGTTGCATGATCCGAGAGATACCAGACCGCGTCTTTTACCAGGTAACAGGTCGTACCTGATTTAATGACCGTGTCGGAACAGTTGACGGCAAAGGAGAGATTCGTGTCTTTAATTTTTTCAAACTTCGGGGTGCCGTCGTAGGTAACTTTGATATCCACCGGGCCTCGCTTTACTGTGGCGGTTTGCGGTACCTGGGCATCCATGACCGCCTCTTTAGCCTCCGGCGTGCCGGCCACATACGTCAAAACACTGCCGTACTTTGAATCTTTGGGAATTTTTGCAAAGGAAGCCGGGAGGTTGCCGGAGTGAACATACTGCCATCTTCCTGTCATGGAGGTCGACTTATACCACCGACCGGAAACAACAAGAAAATAGTTCTGGCTCTTCACGTCCATAAAGACATCTGAGCTGGTATTGGACATGGCCAGCAAATCATCGGTAAGCGGTTCAAATTTGGCCCTGCCGTCTGATACAATCAATTCGGTGGGTGTATGAACGACTACAATTGCAGGGGCATTATCTGCGGTAACAGCCTTTGTTGATGAACCTTTTTTGACCTGGTCGCCATTTTTTTTCTCCTGTTGCCTTTTGCCTGCAATCATCTTGACAAGCTCTTCCGGAGGGTGGCTGTCAAAATGGTAGGGGCCATCCACATTCTCAGCCCGGTACCAGACCTTTTCGGCCGCATTGAGGTGCCAGTTTCCACTGCCGTCAAAAAACAGGGGATAAGGGGTGTTGGCCACTGCCTGCCAGCTGCTGTTTTCAATCTTCTGCAACACCGGTTTGCCGTCAACGGTTACCAGCAGGGCAGGTTTATCCATATAGATAATTGCCGGCGGATCGGTTTTAATGTCGGCAGCCTCTTTTTGTTCCGTCCGCACGGCTGCCAGGGCCGTGACAAGGCTGTCCAATGAAGAGGTGAGATTCCATTTTTTCATCCCCTCATGTACGGCCTGGCTGAATTCTTCGCCGATTTTTTCATTACCTTTTGGAAAGCGGCTGTCGGTAATCTCCAGGGTTTCATAATGAACCAGACGCTGGTCACGGTCGATCTGTACCCGTCCCTTGAACCATGCAACACCAAAAACCGGTTCCTTGCTGTTTGTTCCGTTAAAGGCGATGGCGGCTCTTCCCTTGAGCAGATTTTTGTCAAGGGATTCAATTTGCGGCTGATAAATAGTAATAGTTCCTGATGAGACTTTCACCTGCCGCGGCCATGTTTTCAACTCCCGGCAGTGAACGGTCCCGGCAAAGAGCAAGAGTGCCGACAAAAGGATACAGGAATGGGTAGCAAACGATTTCATAAAATATTTCCCCAACAATGTAATCAGCCGATTATTCTTCCAAACTGCCAATTCAGAACGTCCACTTCAGGTTAACAGCAAAATACTGGATATTGGTGTTGTCATAGGTTCCGGACACCACTCCTGTCAGCGGTCCGCCCTCCAGGTTCATGTCGAGATCACCCTCCCAGAGCAAGGTATAGCCAAGGCCAAGAAGCATGTTCTCCTTAAGCCGGTATTGGCCTCCCACAGAAAAACGGCAGGTTGCACCGATGGGTACATCCGGGGTCCTGGTTGTATCATCCACCATACCGGTGTCGTAAGCAAAACCGCAGGAGAGAAGCCAGTCGCTGCCGGTGTCATACTGTGCGCCCAGGGCAAAATGATAGGTATCGTCGTAGTCCTGGTCAACGGTCAGGGACGTCGTGTCCGCCGATTCCACTTTGACGCCGACCTTGCCGTACTCGGACCAGTCCTGCCAACCAAGGTTGCCCAGAATGGCCCATGCAGGGCCCAGTCGGTGATAAAAACTTGCCATTGCGGTCTGGGGGATCTTCATGGTCAGGTCAAGTGTTGAAGTCAGCAGACCGCTTTTGCCAAGTCCGGCGGTCATCAGCGGACCAAGACCGGAGAATTCCGGATCCGCATCTGAAAAGTCGAGTTTGGTTTCAGGGGTGTACTGCACGCCGACACGGGTTGAATCGCTGAATTCATAGAGCAGACCGAAATTGCCGCCCAATGCGATGTCGGAATCGTCCACCTTCAGCTGGCCGTCTGCAGCCGTCGGAAAAGGGTTGTTGATGCCGACCGTTGTGGAAAAATAACCGTACACGATATTCAGAGCGGCGCCGAGGGAGAGTTTGTCGGTCAGCTTATAGGCAATAGTGGGAGCAAAGGTAAGTCCAAGAACAGCGCCTTTCTCGAAATGATAGCGTCCCGCCCAGGTTTTACCATAGTCAAGTGCCAGGCCGAAGTTGCCGTACAGGG
>WFRY01000164.1 GCA_015486315.1 Desulfobulbaceae bacterium | reverse complement strand
AGACCTTGATCTCCAGCCTCCGGAACAAATTAAAGCAGGCTTTCGCCGAAGGAGCCTCATCAACCGTTCAATTCATAATGGACTTTCTGGACTTGAGCCTCAGGAGGCATTTGCTGGAAAAGAAAAAAGGGTGCAACAATTCTCCGGAAATACTCTTCAATATATTCAGATTGAGGTATGACGGTGAGGTGATATCGATAGCGTCGTGACGGTGAATTGCTTAGCCTGACGGCTATGGGGCCTATCCCACATTGCATCTACCCTAAGTTGAGCGTTTCAAAATGTGGAAAATCATTTTTCAATGAAATTAAAAGGAGTTATATTGATTATAGCTTTCCAATTTTGAAACTCTTCGGGATTGCCAGCTTCACTGCATCTCCTTTGTCATCGGTCTTCCCACATAGCCTACTATAGTGGGAAGCCCTCTTTCGCGGATATGCAGCAAATCTGACAATCGCTCAACTTAGGTCTACATTAGTAGCAATTATCCACGAGTTTATGGATTAGGATATTTTTAAGCCGTATGTGAATTGTATCGTTTTAATAGGCCCCTGTCTTCTTGAGTACGACTCCAAGGGTCTTCAGCATAATTATAATATCATACCACAGGGACCAGTTACGTACATACCATACATCCAAGTTGACCCTAATGGAGTAGTCTATATCGTTTCGCCCACTGATCTGCCAGAGTCCAGTCATGCCAGGCCTGGTATTAAGGTAAAAGGCAAGCTGGAATCCGTATTCCTTCAACTCATCTTCCACTATTGGCCGCGGCCCTACCAGGCTCATTTCGCCTCTAAGGACATTTATGAGTTGAGGAAGTTCATCAAGGCTGGTCTTGCGTAGAAAACGTCCGATTCCTGTTATTCTGGGGTCATTTTTAAGTTTCCTGTCTCTCTCCCACTGCATTTTCAGATTTTTGTCGCTGGCGAGCAGCTCTTTCAGAACCTTATCTGCATCCATGCGCATGGAGCGGAATTTTATGCACTTGAACGGCTTGCGGTTCATTCCTACGCGCTCATGATAATAAAAGGCACTACCCCCGTCCCTTTTTATCATAATGGCTATGATACAAAGGGCAGGTGAAAGCAATAGCAACAACAAACTGGCTGTAACCATGTCAAATACATACTTTAGCGCCCTGTGTCCCTTTCTGGCCAGGTTGTTCTTTATGCGTACGTGCAGGACCTCATGACGGAATATCGGGGATATCTCGGACCCAAGCAGGGGAACGCCTTTAAGTGGAGGAATAACACTCATGTTGTGCCGCGTCGCGGCCAGTTGTTCTATTAGATGATGATGTCGGATATACTCTTCTGGTTCAAGGGCCAGTACAATATATGGGGCACCAAGGTGGACTATCTTTTGCAGGGAATCATCGGTAAATGGCATTACCGGGTAGGAACATACCTTGCCTGATAAAAAGTCCCTGATATGTTTTGTCTTTTCCCTGGACAGGTTGTTGCTGACATCCATGAGTGCCACGACCCTGAATCCCATAAGCCTGTTGCTTTCCATGGCTAATGCACTCTGGAGTGCATTGCGCCCTGAACCAATAACTATGGTCGGGGTAAACCACTTCCCCTGTCGCATCATCCAGAGTTTGCATAACATTCTTGACACAGGAACGGCCACAAGTACTGTTAACCATGTCAATACCATCCATAACCGCGAAAAATGCAGTTTCATAAGGAAAAGGTAGGCTGTGGTGAGACCAGCCACTACAAGTACGGAACGGGAGAATTCTCCATACTCTTCCCAGAAGCCTTTGAACCGGCTGTAATGCCCATTTTTTTCGCTCATTAGCATGATGAATATCATTGGCAATCCAAAAAAAACGGGGTATTCCTTCAGTAAGGATATGGGAGCAATTCCAGGCAGGGCGGGGAAAAAGATGCTTTTGAGCTTGTTGGCAACAAGGTATCCGAAGACGACGCTTAATGTGAAGGAAAACAGGTCACTAATGAGCAAGTAAAATCTTTTTTCTGAGCCTGAGCGTTTGAATAGTTTAAGTGATGGTTTTTTGAACACGTTGTGAAATTTTATAGCGGCACTTTTGTTACGCATTACCTGCCCCAAGGTAGATTTGGTTATTTGTCCATGCCCCTGATATCTTGGTGCCTTAAAGCTATTTTTTCTTCTCGCCCATTATTTGGCAAAACCTTAATAACCAAATCTGGT
>WFRY01000163.1 GCA_015486315.1 Desulfobulbaceae bacterium | reverse complement strand
GATAACAAAAAATTTTTGCAGCATGCCGGTGATCTGCGGCTACGAGAATGTCTATACTCAATTGCAGGTATTGCTTCAAGGATTAGCCTGCATACAGAGGAATAAAGCTATACGACCGCAGAGGCCATGATTCATTTTGAATATATCTGTTCAGCTGTATGATTGAATCCTTTGTTATGCCCGGTACCTTGATAGAGTTGGTTTTTTTCAGGAGGGGAAAAGTGACTACTCGAGCAGGCTTAAATGGGTAAAGAGGTAAGCGCAGACTCCGTAAGGTGCTGCTGAACAGTTACCGAAATAGTTAATAAAGCGCTTACGAATAATGAAAGAGTCCGGCCAGTTCCCTGCGACTGAGTGTTTTCAGGATCGAACCGTCGTCTTCAACAATCAGCTCTGCGGCCAGGGCCCGTTTTTTTTCTATCAGGCGATGGATTTTTTCCTCCAGGGTACCGGTGGTGACCAGTTTGTAGACCTGGACAGGGTGGCGTTGGCCCATCCGGTGGACACGGGCCGTGGCCTGTTCTTCCTTGGCCGGGTTCCACCAGCGGTCATAGTGGATTACCACCTGGGCACCGGTGAGGTCGATACCGGTGCCTCCGGCAAGCAGGCTGGCGCAGCAGATTCGGCATGATGCGCTGCTGTTGAATACTTTGATACGTTTGCTCCGCTCTCCCGCCTCGATACTGCCGCGCAGGCCGACATGTTCAATGTACTCTGCAGACAGCCAGGCCTCGATGATGTCCAGCATGGTGGTAAACTGGCTGAAGACCACCACTTTCAGACCGGCATCCATACACTGATTGATCAGGCGGGTGAATTCATCCCATTTCCCGCTTGCATACAGGGTCCAGTCCGTGCATTTTTCCAGCTGGCAGAGATGGTTGCAGATCTGCTTGAGCCGGATAATAGTGGTGAGGATATGGGAAAAATCAGACAAAACCTCTCCCTCTGCGAGTTGGTCTACAGCTCCTTTAACCTGATCAACAGCCTGGCGGTAGGCGGCGACCTGATCCGGACTGAGTGTACAGAGTCGGATGTCTTCGCTGCACTCCGGCAGATCCTTGAGCACCTGTTTTCGGGTTCGCCGGAGGATAAACGGTGCCACAAGCTGCTGCAGCTTGCGGCGCTGCTTCGTCGTACCAGTCAGTTTAAACTGATCCCGGAACTGTTTGACCGCAAAGAGATCCGGCAGGCAGAGGGAGAGCAGGGTTGCCAGTTCTTCAATTTTATTTTCCACAGGTGTGCCGCTCAAGCCTATGACGCAGTCTGCGTTTAACCCGGAGGCGGCTGCAAAGGCAGCTGTTTTTCGGTTTTTCAGAAAGTGAATTTCATCAAAAATAATCAGCTCGAATCTGTTGTGACTGAAAATATCAGCGTCCCTGTTCAGGATGCCGTAGGTCGTCACAACAACCTGATTCTCCATGGCTTCCTCAAAATTTCGTTTGGGTCCATGATGCACGGCCAGGGTAAGGTCAGGGAAAAATTTCTCTTGTTTTTCCGGCCAGTGGTAGAGCACTGCTGCCGGGCAGACAATGAGAAATCTGCCCCCTTCCCGGGCAAGGAGTGTAATCAGGGCCAGAGCCTGGTGGGTCTTGCCCAGTCCCATATCATCAGCCAGGATGCCGCCGAGCCGATACCTGTGCAGCTGGTAGAGCCAGGCAGTGCCGTGGCGCTGGTAGGTGCGCAGATGGGAAGGCATTGCCGGCAGGGTGAGCCTGTCCGGGGTATCTGAGCTCCGGAGAAAATCCGGCAGCGTGCCGGATTCAGCTGAGGTGGTGTTCCGGACCGTGCCGATCTGGCCGGTCAAGGCCAGAAACTCCCCCCGCCGCATTTTAATCCGTCCCTGGTTGGAATCTGTTCCCTGGGCAATACGTTGGGCTCCCAAGCGGTGAAACCAGGACAGGGGAGAGCCGGATAGGCGCAGCCAGGTTGGCCCGGGCAGCATCTCTTTCCCCTCATCTCCGGCACACAGCAGGTCGATCAGGCGGATTTTGCGGTTGCCCAGGTCATACCAGCCTGCCAGGTAACACCAGTCGCCGTCTTCTTCATACTGATCAATAACCAGTTCTGCGGGCATATCGACAATTTTCAGATCTAAAATCTCCGCTGCAACATGGTGACGGCTGCAGCGCAGACGTGACTCGTTGTTGTGGACAAAATCAGTAATTTTTTCACCTTTAACTGTAAAACCGGCCCTGTCTTCACCACCCTCCCTGCCGGCAGTTGCAAACAGGGAAAGCTGTCCCTTTTGCTGTCTGGTTAATCGTTCTTCCACCGGCACCGGTTCCAGGGTGAAGAGGCAGTTATCCACCAGGTAGCGGTTTCCGTAGCGTCTGGATGCCAGGTCAGCCAGCCGGTATTCCTTGCCGTCGGGCAGGCGGCAGCAGTGGATAACTTCTATATCTGCACCGTCGGCACGGAAAGAAACCCTGGAGAATTGCCGGGCCCGCTCCGGTGTAAGAGGAATGTCCAGCATGGGGAGTTTGTCCAGTAACTCCCAGGTATGCAGCCTTGGCAGGGTAAGCTGAAACAGTTTTTTGCTGCCCACCGAAAAATAGAGATGATAGATGCCCTGTTTGTCCTGCCTGATCTTGAGCTTATCCGGTGGAAAATGGATAAAAAGTAACCTGCTCAGGTACATCCACAGGGAGTTGTCCAGGTGCTGCTGCTTACTCTTTGAGCCGTTCTTATTAAGAAATTGTTCATTAGGTGTTGCGGAATACCGACTCAGTTGTTGCCGCAGGGAGGACATTGCTGAACATTCGGAATCGGTTATTGAGGTCTCAAACTTATCCGGCCGGTCAATATTGAACAGGCAGATACATTCGCGGGCGGCCTTTCCGCTGAGATAAACCTGCAGCTTTAAACCAGAGCCGTCAACACCATTCAGGCACCAATGGTTTTTCTTTTGCAGCAACTTCAGCTTGATTTGCCCCATGGATGCCCGCTCGTGCAGATAATTTCCTATGATTGCCCAGGGGCTGTCCGGAAAAAGATCCGCCAGTGGTTGCGGCCTGTTATCGTGTTCCTGCAGGCAGAGCATGGCCAGTGCCGCCACATGTCTGCATCGTGTTCCACCCTGTCTCCCTATACAGCGGCTGCACTCACCGTCACGGAAAACAAACCGGTACCTGCCGCTTCCTTCCGCCATCCGGATTGTGGTAAGTATTGCATCAGTAGTCAGCAGACCGGCATGGCGGCGCTGGAAAGAGAAAAAAAGTATTTCATCGTTTTGCAGCAGCTGCAGGCCCTGCTCCAGTATATTTTTGCTGAACCATGGTTTCAGGGCGACAGCATAGTCCAGAGGAAGGACAGGCGTTGTCTGCAGGAACGTCGTTGAAGAAGAGGGAAGTGCTTGCATGTCGGGATAAAAAAATTGATGATGAAAAATCGTTATGTTGCTGCAATCTGTTTCAAAACAGGATCAGACGTATCACGGTCCGTGAGGGGCTGAAAAAAGAAGATAGTTTGAATTTTTATCTTGTGCAAGAATGATTCGTCTGCGGCAGGATGAACCTTTTGCGGCTCTTTATAAAGAGTTTTTTGGCTGTACTTTTTCGTACAGGTGAAAAAAGCTATGGTAATAATACCGTTTACGGCAGAATTACTTTGCAAAACCGCTGTTTTTTTTATATCAATTATTTTTGGTTCAACTGTTTGCCGATGCGAAAGGCTGTTGGCTCAGGGTAACATCCCGCAGTTGGGCTGTTTTTTTTGAATATTGAGATCAAAATTATGAATTCCCATCTGTTGGCATTAAAAGATTTTACACCATCACAGCTGCAGGCATTTCTTGACCGGGCTCTGGAATTAAAAAAAGAACATCGGCAGGGGAAGCGTCATCAGCAGCTTGCCGGAAGGACCGTCTGTCTGCTGTTTGAAAAACCTTCCACCCGAACGCGGGTATCTTTTGAATCCGCCATGTATGGTATGGGCGGCCAGGTTATCTTTATGTCGGCCAAGGAAACGCAGCTTGGGCGTGGTGAACCGCTCAAGGATACTGCCCGGGTGCTGGCTCGTTATGTGGACGGGATTGTTGTGCGGACATTTGGCCAGCAAGTGGTGGAAGAGCTTGCCGAGTACAGCGATGTGCCGGTAATAAATGCACTGACTGATATGCACCATCCCTGCCAGATTTTAAGCGATATCATGACGGTGATCGAAAAAAAGGGTAGGCCTGCAGACCTCAAGATCGTCTGGCTGGGTGACGGCAACAACATGGCCAACTCCTGGGTTCAGGCTGCATCCGTCCTCGGTTTTTCTCTGACTCTGGCCTGTCCGGAAGGATATGAGCCCGATGCCGGTATTTTAAAAGAGGCGCAGGAAAGGGGCGGCGGAGCAATTACCGTGCTGCGTGATCCTGCTGAAGCCGTGGCCGGTGCAGATGTTATTAATGTTGATGTCTGGGCATCCATGGGGCAGGAGGATGAGGCTGCAAAACGGCTTGATATTTTTCGGCCCTACCAGCTTAATGCCGGTTTACTTGCCGGTGCCGCCGATGATGCCATTGTCCTGCACTGTCTGCCTGCCCACCGGGAAGAAGAAATTACCGAAGAGGTACTTGAAGGGCCGCAATCCGTGGCCTTTGATCAGGCAGAGAATAAGATGCATATGCACAAGGCAATTCTGGAACGTATGATCAATGGTGCTGTATAGAGTTTGTTCCTGAAACGCTTACATTCCGAGCTGTGATCAAGTCAAGAGTGTAGTTGATGAAGTGCTTACATAAACATTGAACCTTGAACCGTTATAGATAATGAGTGTAAATAAAATAGTACTGGCCTATTCCGGGGGACTGGATACCTCGGTAATTTTGAAATGGCTGGCTGAAGAATACGAGTGTCCGATTATCGCCTATGCAGCTGATGTGGGCCAGCACGAAGACTGGGATGCGGTTCGGGAAAAGGGCATGGCAACCGGGGCTGAAAAGGTAATTATTTCCGATCTGCGGGAAGAGTTTGTCCGTGATTATATTTTTCCCGCATTTCGGGCCAATGCCATTTATGAGGGATCGTATTTACTGGGAACTTCCCTTGCCCGGCCTGTCATCGCTAAGGAGCAGGTCCGTATTGCCGGGCAGGAGGGCGCGGACGCGGTCAGTCATGGTGCCACCGGTAAGGGCAACGATCAGGTTCGTTTTGAGTTGACCTATCTGGCCTTAAATCCCCGGCTGCAGATCATCGCACCCTGGCGGATATGGGACCTGAACTCGCGGAAAAAACTGGTTGCCTTTGCCAAAGAACACAACATCCCTATTCCAACGACAAAGAAAAACCCGTATAGTTCCGATGAAAATATACTGCATATCAGTTTTGAAGGCGGTATTTTAGAGGATCCATGGAACGAACCGGAAGAGGAGATGTTCAAACTTTCGCTGTCGCCGGAAAAGGCACCGGATACTCCTACTTATATTGAGATGGATTTTGTCCAGGGAAACCCGGTAGCCATTGACGGTAAGCGACTTGGTCCGGTGGAATTGTTTGCAAAACTCAACACCCTGGGCGGAGCCAATGGTATCGGTCGTCTGGATATGGTGGAGAATCGTTTTGTGGGTATGAAATCACGCGGTGTTTATGAGACACCGGGCGGGACCATTCTGCGGGCGGCGCATCGGGACCTGGAGACCATTACCCTGGATCGCGAAGTAATGCGTATCCGGGATGGATTGATTCCGGAATACGCGAAGTTGATCTACAATGGCTTCTGGTTTTCTCCTGAAATGGAGCTGTTGCAGAAGACCATGGATGAGAGCCAGAAGACAGTGAATGGTACGGTTCGCCTGAAGCTGTATAAAGGGAACTGCATCCCGGTGGGGAGAAAGTCGGATAATTCCCTGTACTCGGAGGCATTTGCCACCTTTGAAGAGGATGAGGTGTACAACCAGGCCGATGCTGCCGGGTTTATCAGGCTCAACTCACTGCGTATGCAGATTCAGGCCTTTAACCGGAAGTAGTGCATGGCTGACAGGAAAAAGAGATCAGGTAAACTCTGGGGCGGTCGCTTTGCAGAGGAAACCGCTGCCTCTGTTGAGGCCTTTACAGAATCGATCAGCTATGACTGGCGGATGTACCGGCACGATATTATGGGCTCCATTGCCCATGCCCGGATGCTGGCAAAGCAGGGTTTGATAACAGAGGCTGAGCGTGATGCCATTGTCCAGGGCCTGTCTGAGATCAAACAGGAAATAGACGACGGCAGCTTTGTCTTTCTGCCGGAACTTGAAGATATTCATATGAATATCGAGCAGGCACTTACCGACAAGATCGGTGCTGCCGGTGAAAAGCTGCACACCGCCCGCAGCCGTAACGACCAGGTCGCTCTGGATATCCGCCTGTACCTGCGGGATGAGGGGCTTGTCCTTGACCGGCTGCTGGCCGAGGTGCAGAAGGCCTTTACCCGTCAGGCCCGTGCCTGTTTCGGGGCAATAATGCCCGGGTATACCCATATGCAGCGTGCTCAGCCGGTGCTGCTCTCCCATCATCTGCTGGCCTATGTGGAGATGTTCGGCCGGGATCGGGAGCGGGTGAGCGACTGCATGAAACGGATCAACATTATGCCTCTTGGTACGGCGGCCCTTGCCGGAACCGGACTGCCCATAGACCGGGACTTTGTGGCCCGGGAGCTGGATTTTCCAGTCGTGTCCGCCAACTCCATGGATACCACGGCCGACCGAGATTTTGCCATGGAACTGCTCTTCTGCCTGACCACCATTCAGCTGCACCTCAGCAGGATGTCTGAAGAACTGGTACTCTGGTCATCCAAGGAATTTGAATTTGTTCAGATCGGGGACCGCTACTGTACCGGTTCCTCCATCATGCCCCAGAAAAAGAATCCGGATATTCCGGAACTCATTCGGGGCAAGTCCGGTCGAGTGACAGGTGCTCTGGTAGCATTGCTGATGACGGTGAAAGGACTGCCGCTCACCTATAACCGGGATCTGCAGGAAGACAAAGAACAGATCTTTGACGCCCTGGATACGGTTAAGGCCTCTCTTTCCATCACGGCGGAGCTGTTAGCCAACAGTAGGTTTAATACCGACCGGATGCGGGATGCCACCTATGGAGGGTTTATGACGGCCACGGATATTGCCGATTACCTGGTCAGAAAGAATATGCCCTTTCGCCACGCACATGGTGTTGTGGGAAAAATTGTAGCACTGTGCCAGAAACGTGATATTGAGTTGCCCGAGCTGACACTTGCAGAGCTGCAGCAGTTTGCAGAAGAGATTGAAGCGGATATTTTTGACGTCCTTTCCGTGGAGGGATCGGTGGACAGCCGGACCTCTACAGGTGGCACGGCCGGGGTACGGGTTCAAGAGGCCCTGGAACGTGCGGAACAACAACTGGGAATAGCATGATGAAGTGTGACTGCTCTTTGATGGTAAAAAAAGTTTTTCTCAGCCTGCCGGCTGTTCTGGTTATGCTGGTCATCCTTGCCGGGTGTGGATTCAAAACTCTTCCTGTTGCGCCACAGGCCGTGGTTCCCGTAGCGATAACCGACCTGCGATACGAGCTCAGTGAAAAGGGCGTGACTCTGTACTGGAGTTATCCCATTGAGACAATCACCGGTGATGATATTCCCATGATAGACAGTTTTATTCTGTATCGGGCTGTGGTGCCGACGGAATCATACTGTGAAACCTGTCCGATACCGTTTGGCAAACCCATTGTTCTGCCCGGAGGAGTCCTTCCGGGTCAGGGCAGAAAGACCGCCACCTATGATGCAACCCTGCTGCGGCCTGGTAACCTCTATTTCTTCAAGGTCCGCAGCAAGACGGGCTGGCTTGCCGAATCAGCAGATTCCAATCTGGTGTCCTTTATCTGGCAGATTCCGGCTGCAGCACCGACCGGTCTTACTGCGGAGGTCAAAGACAGCGTTGTCAAGCTGCGCTGGCAACCGGTAACGACGCATATTGACGGAACTCAGGTTACCGAACCGGTCAGGTATCAGGTATCCCGCAGTGTCGGTGGTTCATCTTTTACAAATATCGGCGAACCGGTGGCGGATACCGACACTGTCGACAGCCAGGTGGCCAACGGTCGGAAGTATTTCTACCGTGTTCAGGCGATCACCGTGTATGATAAGGGAACCGTGGGCGGCGGCTTCAGTGAATCCGTTGCAGCCACTCCCCTGGACCAGACACCTCCTGCACCTCCGACAGGTGTTAAAGCGGTACGCACCGGTGCAGGTATCAAGATTTTCTGGGATCAGGTTCAGGAAACAGATCTTAAAGGATACCGAGTGTATCGTCGAGTCTCCGGTGAGGATAACCCTGTGCCGGCAGGTGAAGTAGAGGCTCCTTATACCCTCTTTGAGGATCGAAGATCCCATGCAGATGGTGTACGGTTGTTTTATTCGGTATCCAGTATTGATCAGAGTGAGCCGCCAAATGAGAGTGTAAAGTCTCCCGAGGTTATGATAATAAAATAAATTCAGGCTTATACGCGGATACCTGGATGTTGACTTGATATCTGATATCTACGCTGTAAACGTAAGCGGTTCATTAACCACACTCTTGACATGATAACACCTCGGAATGTAAGCGTTTCAGGAACCCCCTGCTGTGCGTGATCAAGGCTCCCGATAATACCCCTGTATATCTGGGGACTTGAGCACGTGCAGCAGGGGGTTCATGGAGCGCTTACCTGTAAACCTTAAATTTGAACCCTGTAAACTATGCATCATTTTAAATATAAAAACGGCGCCCTGCACTGTGAGGATGTCTCCATACGGGATATTGCCGATCAGGTTGGAACACCCTTTTATCTGTACAGCACTGCTACCCTGAAACGACATTTCCAGGCCTTTGATTCCGGCTTTGACGGGGTTGATCATCTCACCTGTTTTGCCGTGAAGGCCTGTTCCAATATTGCTGTTTTAAACCTTTTCGGCCAAATGGGAGGCGGTGCTGATATCGTCTCCGGTGGCGAACTCTTCCGGGCCATGAAAGCCGGGGTTGATCCAAAGAAGATTATTTATTCGGGGGTCGGCAAAACATTGGCGGAAATGCGGGAGGCAATGTACGCAGGCATCCTGATGTTTAATGTTGAATCCCCCCAGGAACTTGACAGGCTGCAGGATGTTGGTGCTGAACTGGGCGGTACGGCCCGGATTGCCTTTCGTATTAATCCCGACGTGGATCCAAAAACCCATGCCTATATCTCCACCGGCCTGGCGAAAAACAAGTTTGGTGTCCCAGCGGGCGAGGCATTGCAGGAGTATCTGCGGGCCCGTGATATGGAAAATATTGAAATAGTAGGGGTGAGCTGTCATATCGGATCCCAGCTCACGCAGATCGAACCCTTTATCGAGGCATTACGAAAAATCAAAGTTTTTGTCGGCCGGCTTGAAAAAGAAGGTATCACAATTAAATATCTTGATCTTGGGGGTGGTGTCGGCATTACCTATGATGATGAACGTCCTCCTCATCCCAGTGACTATGCCAAAGCAGTCCGGGAAGAGCTTGCCGACATGGATTGTACGCTTATTCTTGAGCCGGGTCGGGTAATCAGCGGCAATGCCGGTATTCTGGTTACCGAGGTACAGTACACCAAGGTCAACAGCGGTGGTGAGAACGACAAACGGTTTGTGATTGTTGATGCAGCCATGAATGATCTGACCCGGCCTGCTCTGTATGGGGCCTACCATGAGATTATACCGGTCCGGGAAGGAGGGGAGAGCATGGAGCAGGTAGACATTGTCGGCCCCATCTGCGAAACCGGAGATTTTATGGCCCGTGACCGAATGATGCCCGAGGTGGCTCAGGGGGATCTGCTGGCCATCATGAGCAGTGGTGCCTATGGTTTTTCCATGTCGTCCAACTATAACTCCAGGCTCAGGGCTGCCGAGGTTCTGGTCAGTGATTCGCGCTTTCAGATTATCCGTTACCGTGAAGAGGTCGAGGATTTACTGCGCGGAGAGAGCATCAGCGCATTGGGGTAACCTGCTGACAGGCCTTTGCCTATACTGATAAACACCCTGATTGTATTATGCAACTGACACAGTTTCCCATTCCCTTTGTCAAGATGAGCGGTACCGGTAATGATTTTATCATTATCGATCACCGTAAGCCGCTGATTCCTGTTGAGGCCATGCCGGAGTTTGCTTCCCTGGTCTGCCGCAGGAAATTTTCCGCAGGCGCGGACGGGCTGATTTTCATTGAGGATGCGGATCAGGCTGATTTTAAGTGGCGGTTTTTTAATGCAGACGGCTCGCTTGCCGAAATGTGCGGTAACGGTGCCCGTTGTGCGGCCCGTTTTGCCTATATGCACGGTATTGCTCCGGCCAGGATGCGTTTTGAGACTCTGGCCGGTATTATTGAGGCTCAGGTGTCGGATATTGAGGTGTCCGTCAAAATGACCGAGCCCGTGGATGTTCAGATGCACCGTGAGATAATGGTTGATGATAAACCTGTACTGCTGCACAGTGTTGATACCGGAGTACCTCATGCGGTGGTATTTGTTGACGACATTGAGCAGACGGATGTGTGTGCATTAGGGAGTCGTATCCGCCATCATGAAGCCTTTATGCCTGCAGGCACCAACGTGAATTTCGTCCAGAAACTGGATGGTGCCTTCAAGGTGCGCACCTATGAGCGCGGGGTGGAAGATGAAACCCTTGCCTGCGGCACAGGGGCAACCGCCTGTGCCCTGATTGCGGCGTTACTTGATCAGACGGCATCACCGGTGGAGATCATAACCTCCGGTGGTGACCGTCTGGCTATAATATTTGATGTACAGGATGGGATGTCGGCAGACAACGTTTTTCTTAAAGGACCGGCCCATGTTGTTTATAAAGGAGAGCTGAACGCTGAGGCGTTGCTTTAAATGGAGGACGATATGAAAAAGATACAAGGTGCGATTACCGCAATTGTTACCCCGATGCGTGACGGCAAAGTCGACGAAGAGGGATTGACCAGTCTGATAAATTTTCAGATAGACAACGGCATTCACGGTCTCGTTCCATGCGGTACCACGGGAGAATCCGCCACTCTGGGGTTTGACGAGCATAAACGGGTGATCGAACTGACTGTGGAAATAGTGAATGGACGGGTACCGGTTATTGCAGGTACCGGGGCCAACAACACCCTGGAGGCCATTGAACTTACCGCCTCGGCTAAGGAAAGCGGTGCCGACGCTGTGTTGTCCGTGGTGCCCTATTATAATAAACCAAGCCAGGAGGGGCTGTTTCAGCATTTTAAAGCCATTCTTGATGCCGTTGACATCCCGATGGTTCTCTATAATGTTCCCAGCCGTACTGTAACGAACATGCTGCCTGCAACCGTTGCCCGCCTTGCTGCAATACCTGCTGTGATCGGAGTGAAAGAGGCAAGCGGCAGCCTGAATCAGATCTCCGAGGTCATCCGTCTCTGTCCGGATGATTTTATAGTCCTGTCCGGCGACGATTTTACCTGTATGCCCACGGTGCTTGTCGGCGGACGCGGTGTTATTTCGGTAACCTCCAATGTCGAGCCGCGCGGTATGGCCGACATGATGGAGGCAGCCCTGGCCGGTGATCTTGCCGGGGCCAATGAAATTCACTACCGGTTGTTCGGTCTTATGGGAACCATGTTCTGCTACCCGAGTCCGGCTCCGGCCAAAAAGGCCCTGCAGCTCATGGGCATAACAGCATCAGCTGAAGTCCGACTGCCCATGACTGCAATGGACGATTCGTCCATCGACAAACTGACCGCTGAAATGAAGCGTGTCGGCCTGTTATAACGATTGGGGATCTTGCAAGAAATTGAGGAATAATTGGAAGCATTTTGCCGGATGACCGCCGGCGGCGACCGATATGACCTTTACACTTGAAACCTTTTACCTGAATAGAAAATGACTAAAGTAATTGTTGCCGGTGCTGCCGGTCGTATGGGACAGCGTATAAGCTATATGGTGCAGCAGAGTCAGGATTTGACCCTTGCTGCTGCCTTTGAACAGGCGGAGAGCCCGGCCATTGGTAAAGATGTGGGTGAGAACGCAGGGTTCGGTACCACCGGAGTCAAAATTTCCGCCGGTCTTGAGTCGGTTATCGACCAGGGGGATGTGATTATTGATTTTACCTTTCACAAGGCTACCATGGAGTTTGTCAAGATTGCGGCAGCTCATGGCAGGGCCATGGTCATCGGTACCACCGGATTATCGGCTGACGACCTGGCAACCCTGAAAGAGGCTGCGGAGGCAAACTTTCCCTGTGTACAGGCCCCGAATATGGCTGTCGGGGTGAATGTATTGTTTAAGCTGGTGGAAAAGGCGGCAGCCGTTCTGGGGGATGCCTATGATGTGGAGATCGTTGAAGCCCATCACCGGATGAAAAAAGATGCCCCCTCCGGCACCGCACTGAAACTCGGCGAGATGGCGGCGGGTGCTCTGGGACGCGACCTCTCCAAGGTTGGCGTTTTTGAACGTCACGGTATGATAGGTGAACGGACCGATCAGGAAATAGGTATCCAGACCATCCGTGCCGGTGATATTGTCGGTGAGCACACGGTATATTTTGCCGGTGCCGGTGAACGGATCGAGATCAGTCACCGTGCCCACAGCCGGGATAACTTTGCCCGAGGTGCAGCCCTTGCTGCCGCCTGGGTTACTGGTCGGCCCAACGGCGTATATACCATGTTTGATGTTTTGGGCCTGGATGATTTTTAGTTGTTGACGGTCGGCCCGGCAGCAGTAAAATAATTGCCCCTCACTGGTGATTTTTTACTGCTGTCTGCTTTCCCCCTCTTGTTCTACCTGTTTGTGAAGAGTGATCCTCCCACCCATTTCGCCTGGATAGGACTTGGTTCCAATCTTGGCAGGTCGAAAAAATTGCTCCAGGATGCCTGGCTGGCCCTGGCTGCTTTTTCCGGTATTTACCCCCAGGCCTTGTCTTTGCCCTATAAAACCAGGCCGGTCGGCATGGACAGTCAGCACTGGTTCATCAACGCCGTCGGTCTGTTGAAAACTACGCTCAGTCCCGAGGCATTGCTGGATACGCTTTTACAGGTAGAAGAACAGTTTGGCAGAGTCAGACCTGCAGGTAGTTCCGGGTATCAGGATAGAACTCTGGACCTGGACCTTCTCATCTTTGATGACCTGGTCATGGGTACGGACAAACTGGTCCTGCCGCATCCGGCAATGCACGAACGTTTATTTGTCCTCCTGCCATTGTCTGAAATTGGATCGTACCTCCAGCATCCGCTTCTGAACAGGACCATTGCCGAACTGCTGACAGACTTGCAGCTCAAATCGGATATGGATGATATTGAAAAACTGAATTGGCCGGAATAGAGCATAATTATCGGCTATGGCAGTCTGTTGGAATTAAGCAGATTCATTGATGATTATAAAAAATAGGTTAGACATTTGTGTTTGCACGACTATAATAGGATCATGTATGGGATGAGATGGAGCGGAAGTGTCCCGCTGGATAGAGGTGTACAATGAGCCCCCAGCGACTGTTTATCCTTGCTGTACTGCTCTACATTGCCTGGCGGTTGATCCGTAACCTTATCCGCGAGAAAATCAGAATCGAGGCGGAAAAAGGGCGGAAAAAAGGAGTTGATGACTCCAAGGTGGAAGACGTTCTGGTGGAAGATCCGGTATGCCATACCCTGATCCCGAAGCACCAGGCAATTCGTCTGCGTCAGGATGGAAAAACCTATTATTTCTGCAGTGATGAATGCTGTGATAAGTTTACCGGTAAGTCTGGAGGAAGTACATGAAGTTTTTTATTGATACCGCAAATATAGACGAGATTAAAAAAGGCCTTGAATTGGGGATGGTGGACGGTGTAACCACCAATCCATCTCTTGTCTCCAAAGAACAGCGTCCTTTTAACGATATTCTGGCCGATATCTGCGCCATCGTTGATGGCCCGATCAGTGCCGAGGTCATCAGTCTTGAAGCCGACGGTATGGTGCAGGAGGCCCGTGAGCTGGCAAAGATTCATGAAAATATCGTCATCAAAATTCCGATGATCGAAGAGGGACTTAAGGCGGTTAAGCGACTTACCGCAGAAAATATCAAGACCAATGTCACCCTGGTATTTTCCTGCACTCAGGCCCTGCTTGCTGCCAAAGCCGGAGCGACCTATGTCAGTCCCTTTGTCGGTCGCCTTGACGATATTTCACAGGACGGCATGGAGCTTATCAGCGATATCATGACCATCTTAAGAAACTATGGTTTCAGCACCGAGGTTATTGTCGCCTCTGTTCGCAGCCCCATGCATGTGACTCAGTCTGCCCTTATCGGTGCCGATATTGCCACGATTCCTTACAAGGTTATTGCCCGGATGGCCCGGCATCCGCTGACGGATATCGGCATGGCCCAGTTTCTCGCAGATTGGGAAAAACGACAGAAGTAAGGGGACGACATGAGATTTCGTCTGTATATCTGGGTGGTTGTGTTGTGTGCGGTGTTTTTTGCCGGTCCGGCCGGGGCAGCCATCTACAAGTATGTAGATGCCCGGGGTGTCTGTCATTATACCAATGTCCCCGGTGATAAGCGGTATAAACTGGCCGATCTGAACTCCTCGCCGAGAGCATCGGCAAGGCAGGGATCCGTTCGATTGTCATCAACTGCCAAGTCCTGCCGCACGCTGCATCTAATGACTCGGCGCAATGCGAGCACGGCACCATATGATTTTGATCACCATATTCGGCGTGCAGCCCGTGCGCACCGGGTTGACCCCCTGCTCATCAAGGCAATTATCAAGACGGAATCAAATTTTGATCCTTTAGCGGTTTCTTCCCAGGGTGCCCAGGGGCTGATGCAGCTTATGCCGGGAACGGCCAGGGATCTTCATGTAAGGGATCCCTTTGATGCCGGTCAGAATATTTTTGGAGGTACCAGATACATCCGGCAACTGCTCAACAGTTACAATGGTAATTTACGTCTGAGCCTGGCCGCCTACAATTGCGGCCCGGGACGAGTGAAACATAGTGTACCGCGTATTCCCGAGACTGTTGCTTATGTGAGTAAAGTGATGCGCCTGTATCGGAAATACCGGAGAGGATCCGGTTCCGCAGGCACACGTATCAAGGTAGGACATCTGGTAACCGTCAATTGAGCAAAGCAAACCGGTTTCGGAATCTCCCTAACCTGATCACTGCAGTTCGTTTTCTTCTTACAGCTTTGCTGGCCGTATTGCTCATGTTCGAGCAGACGACTCCCATTGCTTTTTTCAGCTGGTTCGTTTTCACCGTAGCTGCCTCCACTGACTGGGTTGACGGCTACGTGGCCCGTCGTTATGAGGCGGTCACCGTACTTGGTAAGCTCATGGATCCGCTGGCCGACAAGGTACTGGTTACCGCCGCCTTGATCATGCTCATTCCGCTGGACAGGCTCCCGGCCTGGGTTGCCCTGGTGATCCTGTCCCGGGAGATGATGGTTACCGGATTGCGGGGTGTGGCTTCCGCCTCCGGAGTGGTCGTCGCTGCCAGCGGCCTTGGTAAGATCAAGTCCATTATGCAGTATATCGGGCTCGGGACTTTGATCTTTCCTCTTGGCTTGGTACCCATTCCCTACCTGCATCAGATCGGCCTTGCCCTGCTTTATGTCGCCCTGGTGCTTACTGTCTGGTCCGGTCTTGACTACTTCTACAAGTTGCGCAGTGTCTTTCTGGAAGATTAATTCTCCCGTTCTGCATTGATGAGCCTGTTAATACCGGTAAAGGACATTCCTGAAACGCTACCTTCCGATGTTTTATCAAATCAAGAGGTAACTTCTCAATCAGTAGTGACAAGTTGCTCTATCTTACCTTATGGATCAAAGTTTACGCTATCTCCGGCTAACAAGATGGCGGGATGATGGAGTTGCAGGCAATTACGATCGTTATCCCCGAATGTAGTTATCGGGGATCCAGGCATTTCACCACTATTTATTGAGAAGTTACGTCAAGAATGTAGTAGTTAATCAAGCACTGACATTCAAGTCAGGATCATCATAACTCCCATCACTATCAGAAAAAAATAGATAAGTTGCAGATAGGTCCCCCTGTTAATGCGTCCGGATATCCGGG
>WFRY01000162.1 GCA_015486315.1 Desulfobulbaceae bacterium | reverse complement strand
GGGTGTACCATGGGGCCCGACTATGTTCGGCCGCCGGTTCCGGAGCATCCAGGCTATCGTAACCAGAACCCGCCGGGCCACTCCATTGCTGATCTCGAGTGGTGGAAGATCTTCAACGACCCGGTCCTGGTCAAACTCATCGACAGAGCCCTGGCAGACAACCTCGACCTGCGTGCGGCCATGGCAAATATCGAAGCTGCTCGGGCCCAGTTAGGCATTGCCCGCGCCAGCCTGTACCCCGGCGCCGTTTACGGGGCCAATGCCGATCACACGGCTCAGTCCGAAAAGAGCGGCATCTCCACGGCAACCGGCTCTGTGAATATCTCCTACATCGCTGATCTCTGGGGCCAGGTGCGGCGCTCCAATGAAGCTGCCCTGCATCAGCTGCTGGCCACCGAGGAGGCCTACCGCACGGTCACCATCGCGCTGGTTGGCCAGGTTGCCGGCGCCTATTTTCAGCTGCGCAGCATCGACAAAAGCCTGGACATCTCTGAGCGCACCGTTGAAACCCGCCGCAAATCCCTGGACATCGTCAAAACGCGCTACGAGGCCGGCATGGTGTCCGAGGTCGATTTCCAGCAGGCCCGCATCCAGTTGACTAGTGCAGAGGCCAGCGTGGTGAGCTTCAGGCTCGCCCGCGTGCAAACCGAAGACGCCATCAGCCTGCTGCTGGGTTCTGTGCCGGTTTCCATACCCCGTGGACGATCCATTGATGCCCATGCTCTGCCCGCCGAGGTGCCGGCCGGCGTGCCGGCCGAACTGGTGGAACGGCGGCCGGACGTGCGCCAGGCCGAGCAGCTGCTGGCGGCACAGACCGCCAGCATCGGCGTGGCCGAGGCGGCCCGCTTCCCCTCCCTGACCCTCTCGGCCGACCTGGGCGGCAGCGTGACCAATACCGTTGATACGGCTTTTGCGACCATCGGCGCCGCTCTCCTGGGACCGCTGTTTGATGCCGGCAGAAGCAAGCTGCAGGTGGAGGTGGAGGTGGCCCGCACCAAAGAGCTTCTGGCCCAGTACAAGCAGTCCATCCTGTCGGCCTTCCGCGAGGTGGAGGACTCCCTGGCGGCAGTCCGACTGAACAAATCCAGGTTCGAGATCCTGCAGCGGCAGGTGGCGGCGGCGCAGGCGGCCACGGATCTCACCTGGACCCGTTACCAGGAGGGCATGACCAGCTTCCTGGAGGTGCTGGACATTGAGCGGTCTCTTTTCTCCTCCGAGCTTAATGCCAACGACGCCCAGGCGCAGTACGTGGCCGCCGTTGTCCAGCTGTACAAGGCCCTGGGCGGTGGCTGGAACCCGAAACAGACGCAGGCTGGGGACACGCCTGCGGTCAAGTAGTCATCCGCAGGCCGACCGATGTTCTCTGGCGCCAAAACCTCGCTGCCGGCAATAGCGTCCCTTTCGTCCCCTGCAGGGCCTTCTGTTTTCTCCCGCTGCTTGGTTCACCACCCGGTAAATATCGGCAAGGGCGGCAACCCGGTCCAGTCATGGACACCTGTCGTTGACATCACCCTTATTCCGCTTAAGTTGACGGGTTCCACTGACGCTTGCATAAAAATCCAGTACCAGGGATGAATAACCTGCTCCCGGAAGAGAACACAGCAATATGAGTTGGCGCCGGTTTTCCATCCGTTCCCGGTTCCGGGTTGCTGGTTGCTGTTCCGGGCCCTTGTTCCTCCTTTTTCTTCTGCTGCACAGCCCCACGGTACAGGCACAAAAAGCCGTTACCGACGGACAACCGCAGGAAAAACAGGACCCCCAAAAAAATCTGTTTGTCAGCAGTGAAGACGGCAAATTTGACATAAGCGGGTTTTTGTCCCAAAAATACGGCTTCATGCCTATGCCTATCATGATTACCGAGCCTGCCATCGGCTATGGCGGCGGGCTGAATCTCATGTTCCTCCACGACAGTCTCGGTCAGACCCTTGAAGAAAAATCGCCTCCCAGTATCAGCGGTGTTGCCGGCGGGGGAACGGAAAACGGTACCCTTGCGGGTCTCGGCTACCACCTTGGCTTCTGGAAAGAGGACTCCATTCGAACCGTCACCGCTGCCGGAGCCGCGAATATTAACGCGGATTTCTACCTGAAAGACCAGGCCGAAGATATAAATATCAAAACCTGGTTCCTCTACCAGGAAGGTATGTTCAGGCTGCAGCAGACCGACTTTTTTTTAGGGGCAAACTATCTTTATGCTGATCTTGAAACGAAACGTAATAATAACGAAACATTGAACCTGGATGAGTATTATACCGCAGAAGGCAGCCTGAGCGCCCTGGGACTGCTGCTCCAGTATGATACACGTGATTCCATTTTCACCCCATCCAGCGGCATGTTTGCCAGGGCAACCGCACGGTACTTTGCCAACGGGTTTGGCAGTAAGCGGGATTTCCAGCGCTACAGCGGCAAACTGTTTTCCTATTTTTCCGTTTCCTCCACGGTAAATCTCGGTTTTCGCGTTGAGGCTGAAAGCGTATCCGGAGACCGGGTACCATTTTTTTCCTACCCGTTTATCATGCTTCGGGGCATCCCTTCCATGCGCTACCAGGGGGAACACATGATTCTCGCGGAAACAGAACTTCGCTGGGAATTCATACCACGGTGGAATCTTGTTTTTTTTCTCGGTGCAGGTCGTGTGTTTGGTGACCAGTTTCAGTTTGAGGAGGAACAGGGCGTGGTGGAATATAATGACAGCCTGGGCGAGGCAGAGTCACACCCGGCCGGCGGCATGGGATTCCGCTATGAGCTTGCCAGAAAATATGGACTCTGGGCCGGTCTTGACTTTGCCACCAGTGAGGCCCGGGATTTTTCCTTCTACATCACGGTGGGCAGTGCCTGGCTCGCATTTTAGTCTTGGATACAGAGGGACTGTCACGAAATATCTATAACACTTAAACATCTCTGCTTCGGCCCAATGAGCGGGACATCCGACAGAGTGAGCTGGAATCACTGCTTGAGGATTACCTGTTCGGGCTGCGCCGCAGTTACGGCAACGATCTGTACCCCCCTTCCGGGGCCCAATACCTGGAGGCCTGGGCCATCGACTGAATCCATGGACTTGCGGATTGCAGGTTTAGGGGGACTGAATCCCGGCTGCAGATCATCATCGACCTGCTCTACGAACAGATCTTTGTCTTGACTTCAAGCCAGAGTTCTTTGCACCAATTCTTGAAAGTGAAATCAACGACTCGATATCCTTTTATTTTAAGCAGTTTCTGGATAAACTTCAGTATGCTCATGGGATCCATTTAAGTGATTGTAGTGAACCACTTAAATGGATCCCATGAGCATATTTGTTCTGCATATGAGGAAATGTTATTTTTGTATAAATTCAAGTGATTGCGAATGTAAAAAACAGCGTACTGGTTTATGAAACGGTTCGCTTCGCGGTTGTAGAGGGTGACTCTCCAAACATTTTTTTATACTGCGTACTGAATCTGCCGAAATGGGAAATGTTATAGAGCATGGCGATATCCGAGACAATGACTCGTCCTGTGGAGGAGTCATTGTTTATTGATGTTCTGGCGGCGTGCAGTTTGCGGGTGAGAATGTACTGCAGGGGCGTCATGCCAAGGTTTTCCTTAAAGGCGTACTGGACAATCCTTGGTGACGTATGTAACCTGGCCGCCAGTTGTCCTGTGGAGATTGATTCACAAAGATTTGCATCAATCAGCTTGATTGTCTCCTGGAAGAGATCATGACGGGATTTCTGTTTGATCCTCAGCCCCGGTTCATCTGCTGATAAACATTTTGTCAGCATCGCACAAGATTCTTCAATAACCCACTCCCGAAAACACCTCGTAAGCCCTCTGTCTTTTTGTACACATTCAAGCATTAATTGGTTGGAAAACAGGTTGTAGAGCATATTGCGAAAGCGGACAGCCCGTCTGTCGGGTAACGGGAAAGCTGCCTGTTCCGGAATTTTTGTAGCCTGCCATCTCTTTCCACTCGTTAAACCGTACTCAGCCAGCAGACTGTTGGAAACCGTCACCTCCACAATATCAAAGCCCGCGGGCAGCAGGCTGGAGTATTCCATGTCTGAATGGAGAATCCCCACATGATCAGGCGGAGCATCGAATCCACAACAGATAGCGCCAACCCCCTCTTTGGGCGGCGTGAAGCTGACCAGGGTTGAGCCTCCGGGCAAACAAAATTTTTCAAAGAGTTTTCTGCTGCTCCCATACCGGCCTATGGCAATACCATCCATCAAAAAAAAATGGGAATTAATCTGAAGAGATCCTGCCTCAAGCTGCACCGCGTCAGTATCCATATACGGTTTGACATACGACAGGAACTGGTCAATCTCATTGAATTGACAGGAAATAAGCAGATCTGAATTGTGAGGTAGAGTTTGGTTACGGTCCATTGACGTACTCGGATCTGAGCTTAAACAGGATTATTTTTTACTTCATAATGATCTGCGGCGAGCTTCAGCTGACGATCATAATGAATTTTCAGCCAGATCTCGACCAGGACAAGCAGTCCGAAGATACCGTTCATAATCAAAACCGGCCAGAGTCCCAGCAGCCAGGCATATGTTTCATAAAAAATGGCTGAGAAAAGTGAGAGGAGCAGCATGAGCATGGAAACATCATCCGCCTTCTTCAGCTGCAGTGTCTTTATGATCTGGGGCAGGAAACAAAGCGTCAGCAGTATGCCAGCCAGGTATCCAATACTATCTGTAAACACAATCCTCCTCTAACGTGTTCAGATCAATAAACAATGCGTTTAATTTTAAGTGAGATGAAAACAGCAATTACAACCCCGACGGATATTTGCAAAATGTATAATTTTCGTAGCTATTCAGGTGGGTGCAGAAAACTTGCAAAACCACCACCCTGTAACTGTTCAGGAGGGCCTTAGTTTCGGAGTCTACGCTTACCTGTTCATTTAAGACTGTGAAGCGTACTTCTGCTACTCGAGCAGGCTTAAATGGGCGAAGAGGTAAGCGCAGACTCCGTAAGGTGCTCCTGAATAGTTACTAATTTTCTTACAATTATTCGCAATGTGGATAGACAGGGATAATGCTGAATATTATAATAATCATTCTTTAATGCAAGTCTTTTTCTGGCTGGAGCCCCCGGCACAACGTAAAGCATGTGCCCGGGACGTCCCCCTGAGAGCCGGCAGATGAATCTTTACTGATGCAGTACACGGAGAAAGTAATTCCATGAAAATCAAGCAACTCACTGTCTTTGGTTCATTTTTTCTCTGCTTGTTTCCAGCCGTTGCCATGGCGGCTGCTGAACCGGATGCCGCCGCTGAGATGGCCCGCAAGGCACAGGATCCATTAGGTGATGTAAAGGCAATCATGACGGATAATACCATAGGTTTTGGCGGCGGTCCTGAAGATGATACAGCCTATGGCTTCCAGATTCAACCAGTCTATGCCATAGAGAATGACAGCAGTTTCAATATGCTGGCAAGGGCGATTATCCCTGTTGTCGGTGTTGATCCCGGGGTGACTCTTCCACGGGCAGGAGCGGAACCTCGATCTGAGGATGGGGATAAATGGGGGTTGAGCGACATTATGCTGCAGTACTTCTTCTCTCCCAAAGCCAGCAAAGGGTTTAAGTGGGGCATCGGCCCGCAAGCGTCCCTCAGAACCCGGACATCTGATCGCCAGGCAGGAGCAGGCTGGGGCGGAGGTGTGGCAGGAGTTGTTTTTGGTGGTGTGGGAAACTGGGCCCTTGGTGCAGTGGCCTTTCAGCACTGGGGTGAGGATAATTTCAACCTGCTCTCTGTCCAGCCCATTGTTTACTATAACTTCGAGTCAATCACAGGTGCCTATATAGGCTATAACAACGCCATTTCTTATAACTGGACGGCTGATTCAAGCGACAGACTGACCCTGCCCCTTGGCCTGACCATCGGTCGGACCCTCCTGCTCGGTAATGGCGACGGGTTGGATCTTTCCATAGGTGCCTATGACCTGGTCGAGCGTCCGGACGCAGGACCTGAATGGCAGTTTAAATTCGGTATTTCCTATTTTTTTAATTAGGAATACAACAATTCGGTTGCATTCCTTTGAGATTGCTCCGGATAAAAACCACATTACTACTTTAATAAACAGGAGTCAGGCATGAAAAAAACATTATTAGCAATAGCTGTAAGCACATCTATACTGGGCGTAGTTGGAACATCTCTGGCATGTTCACGTTTAGCAATAGATACAGGTGAAAATGGTGTCATTGAAGTGCGTACATTAGATTGGAATACTCCACTGGGAACGGTTGCGGTAGTTCATCCGGCGGGTGAGAAAGACAGGGTGAATATTACGGATGGCACATATAAAAATAATGCTGAGTGGACTACAAAGTATACGACCGTCGCATTTGAAGAAGCAGACTTTTTTCATAAAGCAGTACCGTCAGCGCGAAACGTTGAAGGGCTAATGGTAGATACTCTTTACCAGTCAAGTTCATTTCCTTTTTTAAATGAAAATATCAGCAAAGATACAGGTAAACCAACCATCGGCCCGGGGCAAATCGCATTTTATCTGGCGGAAAATTTTAAAAATGTGGCGGAAGTGATAGACGCATATGATAAAGGTGAATTTGATATTGCCTGGGGCCAGCAACTGGTTGGCAATGCAGGGCAACATGGTTTTCATGTCGCAGTAACCGATCCAACCGGTGCCTCGGTCTTATTTCAACTGGGCATACAAGGTGAAACAGTCATGTACACCGGCAATATAAATACCAGTGATTTAGGTATTCAAACAAATGAACCTTTATTACCTGAACACCGTATGTATACTAAGACATTTGGTGACTTTAAAGATGTTGAGTATGGGAATCGTATTCCTGGAGGTATTGCCTCTAAAGATCGTTTTGCTCGTTTATCCTGGATGAATGCCTATCACAATAAAGAAAGTTATAAAGGTAAATCTTTTTATCAGGCATTAGGCGCTCTCAATGGTGCTTTTGACCAGGCTGCAAATCTTGCTCAATTTATTCCGGTTGGAAGTAATATTATGACCCAAACTTATGATCGTCTCTTGGAAGCACGAGGAAGAGAGACACAAGTAAATAACCCTTCCGGTACGTATCCTTCACGCATCAAATATACCCATGCCCTTGGGAATGGCTATGTTGAAATGGCGGATTTAGACACGTATCGCCAAATTAATTTCAATATGGATGACGTCGTAAAATTTACGAAGCCAATGTGTGCTGATATGGCAAAACAGGCCAATGCAGGTAAAAGAAAAGTTGAATTTAAAGAATGTGGCGGCGACTTAGTTCAACTTGGTAAATGATTTTACAAGCTGAACGATTTTGATGCCATCATTGAACATTTGGCAGAATAAAGAACCGTTACAAAACGGTGGCTTTGTCATTTATTTTCTATCACCTGAAGCCCTTGCTCATTGCTGAGGTATAGATTGCCTGTGAAACATTTATATATATGCACTGCATTGTGTTTCATGGCATTCTGCCTCAGTATGACGTCCGCATGGACACAGGAGAAAGAGGCTGCAGAGTTTTCTCAAAACCCGGTGGATATCTCCAACCAGCTGGAAACGGACAGCAGGGACAGGGAAGGGGGACTGCTGGTTCCTTTTGCCGATCTTCTTAAGAGTTGGGACAGCTTCAAGGAGGGACTGAACGAGCGGTATGGTCTGCAGTTCGGTATCGACTATCAGGCGCTGTATCAGAGTGCATCCACAAGTCCGGCTGACCGTGACGCTGCAAGCGGCTGGGTTGGGATGTTCGGCACCTGGGAGCTTATCGGACGGGAAACCGAACATCCGGGAAAGCTGGGATTTAAGGTGGAAAACCGCCATCAACTCGGCACCGATCTGCTGCCGATGGCACTGGGACCAACAACCGGTTCTGCCTGGACAACGGCCGGAGGGTGGACAAAGTTTGACCCCTCCGTGGTAGAGTTGTGGTGGGAGCAGCATCTGGTGAAGGATTATTTTGCCGTCCGGGCAGGGAAGGTGCTCCCCTTTGCCCTGTATGATTACTCCCGCTTCAAAAATCCTAAGACAGGTTTTCTCAACCAGGCGTTCAACATCAACCCGGCTCTGCCTTTTCCCAGTTTTGGACTGGGCGCGGCGATTCTGGCCCGGCCGCGCAGTGATATCTATATCGTTGCCGGTATCCATGATGCCAACGGCAAACCAACCACCACCGGCTTTGACACCTTTTTTGACGATAAAGAGTATTTTACAGCAGCTGAAATAGGCTGGGATCCCGGTAATATCAGCAGCAAACGTCCGGACTTCTTTAATAACGCAGATTATCACCTGACCCTCTGGCATATTGATGCCCGGGAGCGTCTTGGAACCCCCAGCGGGCAGGGATTTACCCTTGCCGTAGAACAACCTGTAAGCGCCGACGCAACGCTGTTTGTCAGGTATGGTTATGCCGACGGCAGTGCTTCTCCTGTCAAGCAGATGGCCACTACCGGTGTCGGCTTTGCCAATATCCTGGGCCATAAAAACGATTTGCTCTCGATCGGCACCGGCTGGGGACGCAACCGTGAAAATCTGGATCAGTATTCACTGGAGGTGTTTTACCGACTGCAGCTGACGCCCCGTTTATCCATTACGCCTGATTTTCAATTTATTGTTGATCCAGTTGATAATCCTGATAAAGACATCATTACCTATGTTGGCATTCGAGGGCGCATACACTTTTAAATGCTTTACTGTTACCAATGACAGGGAACTGAATGAATGCTACAGTACAACAGGAGGTGGAGCACCGTTTATGCGTAATCATAGAAAAATCTGTAACACCTGACAAGGGGCTTCATGGGTAAATATGTTGATGCAGCACTCTTTGTTTATGTGCCGGAAACGGAACATTTTACACAACAGCTGCAGGTAAACTCCTTGCAGGTCACCATCATCCCCGTACCCCTGGCGGATTTTCTGGAACAAAGCGAAGAGTATCTCGATCAAACCCGACATGTTGTTTTTTCCGGCCCCATGGACGGACTCAAGCGTGTTGTCAGGCTTTCCCTGCAGTCTCCATTCAGTATCGGCCTGATTCCCATGGCCGGGCAGAAGCAGCTTGTCCGCTGTTTCAACCTGCCGACTGCACCTGAGTCCGTTATTGAGCTTGCCCTGCGGCGGGACGGTCAGAGGATTGATCTTGTTGTCTGTAATGAGCAGCACATTCTTTTTTTCCAGGCAACCATTGGACGTCTGCCTCTGTTAAACAGAGACAATGACCAGAGTCTGGCGCTGCTGCTCCGCCAGGCATTCAAAAAATTTCAAAACCTGCGTCTTTTTAAATACACCTTCAAGACCGGCCAGGGAAAAACGATCAAAACGGCTGCCAGCGGCTGCATGCTGATCAAGAGAAATAAGCGAACACTGGCCTCGCGACTTTTAAAACAGGAAGGCAGCTTCACAGACGGCCAGGTATCCCTGATCGTTTCCGCACCCTTTTCCATTATCGAATATCTCAAGTTTCTGTTTCAGGCCGTTGTCAGTAAAAGGGCGCATGAAAAGATGTCCAGCACCCTGGGGTATATCAAGGCGGCACAGATCCGCATTGAAACAGAGATGAAGTTGTCTGTAGCCATTGATGGCCAACAGGTGACAACGACGCCGCTGCTCTGTACAACACTTCCCGCTGCGCTGCAGGTAAATACCGGCCTGTCGCTCCCTGAAAAGCAGCAGGCCCAGCCCGGCAAAGAGGTTGTTAAAATGGCCAACCTGCCCACGGGCAGGGAGGTTGCAAAGGCGCTCAGAAAAAAGGTTCCTTTTTTTGCCTATGCCTCGGAAAGTCGTTTTCGGGAGTTGTTCACCTCGCTGCGTATGGATTCCAGAACTACGCCGACCTACCTGGTGCTCATTCTTCTCAGTACCCTGCTGGCTACCCTGGGCCTGTATCTCAGCAGTGCGTCGGTGGTGATCGGTGCCATGCTGCTGGCACCGTTGATGGCGCCAATCGTTGCCCTGGCCATGGCCCTGCTGAGAAATGACAGCACCCTGGCGCGCCGTTCCATGGTTTCCATTGTCCTGGGTATCGTGGTGGCCCTGTCGGCTTCTGCCCTGATCAGTAAATTCTTTCCCTATAAGCCCATTACTCCGGAAATGCTTGCCCGGCTCAATCCGTCACTGCTTGATCTCGGGGTTGCCCTCTGTGCAGGAGTTGCCGGGGCATATACCAAATCCTTTAAGGAGATAATGCAGAGTCTGGCAGGGGTTGCCATTGCCGTGGCCCTTGTACCGCCGCTGGCCGTGGCTGGAATCGGCCTTGGTCGGGCAGACATGTACTTTTTCGGTCAGGCCTTTCTGCTCTTTGCCACCAACCTGATCGGCATAATTCTGGCGGCAGCCTTTACCTTCAGGGTTCTCGGATACTCTGCCGTGGTGGCAGGTAAACGCGGAGTGGCCTTTGTCGCGATACTCCTGTGTATCATCTCAATCCCCCTCTATTTTTCTTATCAACAGATTGCCGATAAAACAATTGTCGAATTTAACTGGAGTCGTGAACGTTTTCTGGTCAATGGAAAATATCTTATAGTGCAAAAGGCTGACGTGGTGCACCGGCCTGACAAAGATATTATTACCATGGACATTCTGGCCCGGGAACCGTTAACCCGGGATGACCTGGCCCTGTTCAAACGTAAAATTGAGGATAACTTTTCAAAAAAAATCACTATTCGCTCCCGAATCATCTATATTCAGTAACTGATGAAACAGACTTTACTTTTTTTCCTGATAACCCTGTATCTCTGTTCGGTAACCGGCTGCAGCCGGCAGGACACCATCAAGGCAAGCGGCAGGACAATCAAAATCGGTGTTATCGGACCACTTTCAGGCCCTGACAGGATGACCGGCACAGACGGTGTTGAGGGAATTCGTTCCCTCATGCAGATGCATCCCCTGCTTGATAACGGCGATGCTGTTGAGCTGGTGCTGGAAGATGATAAAAACGATCCTGAAATCGCTGAAAAGGCACTGAAAAAATTAATAACAGAGAAAAAAGTTTCAGCCATCCTGCTGTTGTCAATCAAAGAATCAGCCCGGGCAGTCACGAAACGTGCAGATGAGTATCAGATCCCTGTTTTTGCCCTTCTGGCCTCTGATTCTGAAATCGACGCGGGAAAAACGTATGTCAGTCAACTCTACGTCGGCAATGTTCTCCAGGGAAATGTAAGCGCTCTGTTTGTCCGGGATGAACTGTTGATTGACCGGGTTGCGATTATGTATGATCCGGAGATTGTTCATTCCTATTCGCTGGCTGAGCAGTTCCGGCGGAAATTTGAAGAAACCGGTGGAACAGTCACGGCCGATGTAGAAATCACCGAGGACATAACCGATTTTACCGGTCTTATGAAGACACTGCAGCTGAAAGAGACACAGCTCCTCTATCTCCCGGTTGAGGCAAAGGATTTTATCCGGATAGCAGAAGCCCTTAAAGAACTTCACTGGACCCCGAAACAAATGGTCGGCGATGGATTGTTTTCCGATCTGTTGCAGCAACACAAGAAAACTATCAACCTTCTGAATAATATCTATGAAATAAGCCTTTTCAGTGGTGATACGGAGTTAACTGCTTTTGGTGAACAGATCGCAAAAAACTATAAAAAAATGTACGGTAAGGTCAGCAGCGACAACGCTACCCTGGGTGCTGAGGGCTATGCTATTCTCCTGAATGCAATGAATAGATGCGGAAAAGCCGATGGTCGGCAATGTATTAATAGAATGCTCCATCATACAGAGAGATTTGAAGGCGTAATGGGAAGAATTTCCATACGCGAAGACGGCAAGGTCGAACGTCCGCTTGTCTTTAACAAAATCAAAAAAGGCCGGGAGTCGTTTCTGGTGAAGGTATATTAAGAGTTTCCGAACACGCTTGCATAAACAGTCGACTATTGTAACCGGCCGCAATAGTCCGGCGGCGAAGAATCCTCTCATGGCAAAAAATACAATTGAGCAGCAGGCGCTGCAATACGGAGCAGTCATCAATCTGGCCATGGCAGTGGCCGGCTGGCTGGCCTATTACCTGTCCGGATCGCAGGCATTGTTCCTGGACGGCAATTTTTCGTTTCTGATGTTTGTGTCCCTGTTTGTGGCTATCAGGATTTCAGCTATCAAGGAAAAACGGACCGAGCTTTTTCCTTATGGCCAGTTTGTTTATGAAGCGCTGTATTCCCTGCTCAAGGGACTCATGATCACCGGTGTTCTCC
The DNA here is from genome assembly GCA_015486315.1 of Desulfobulbaceae bacterium. Classification (GTDB taxonomy): domain Bacteria; phylum Desulfobacterota; class Desulfobulbia; order Desulfobulbales; family Desulfobulbaceae; genus Desulfobulbus_C. The sequence goes on along the minus strand of WFRY01000162.1, from coordinate 784 downwards.
TGGTCAGCTTTGTCCAGAACGCTGCGACCATTCTCCATTTTATCTATGGTGGAGAGGCTGAGGTTTTAAAGACCGGTGTTATCCTTATCTATGCAGTTACCATGGTTATCCTCTGTTTCGGCTCGGCCCTCTATTATCGGATGCAGTATGCAAAAACAGAGACCTCCAGTACCATTCTGCGGGCCGAATATTCAGCTGCCATCGTTGACGGGTTCATGTCTGCCGGTATCGGTGTGGCACTGGTCAGTATCAGGTTTGTCGACCAGGAGGGTGCATTTGGTTTTCTTCACTACATAGGCGATTCCCTCCTTGTGCTCCTGCTCTGTGTTCTTCTCGGCAAAGGTCCGCTGCTTCTGATTCGGGATTCCTTTATCGAGATCGCCGGAGGAACTTTGCAGAACAAAAAAAACAGGCAGCTGATTGAAGGAGTTCTGCAGAAATATCTGTCTCAGGTAGAGGTGCAGCAGAAAAGTTATATCTCCAAAACAGGGAGCAGTTACCTGGTCGTTGCCTACCTGAATACGCAATCGGTAACAGCAGCAGGGAGTGAGAAAATTGAAAAGTTACGGCAGCAGACTCAAACTGAACTGCAAAAGAATTTACCCAATGTGATGTTTGAAATAGTTTTATCATCGTAACTGCTCAGGGGCACACCATCTGTCCATGATCAGCCCGCCCAGCATACCTGGTGTATAGCTGATCGGGCTGATCATGAACATCTGGCGCACCCCTGAACAGTTACATCCCGTTATTTAACGACTTTTTCATAACAGGCCTGAGTAGT